>JAGTAM010000580.1 GCA_023422485.1 Pseudomonadota bacterium
GCTTCGTCCCTGCCGACAGGTATCGGCTGATGAGATCGGACCGCGCGCCTTGCGCGGTCCGACCGCTTTTTGAGGGGCCGGATTGTCGGACCGCGGCTTCCACCGTGTGGGCCGACGCTCTCACCGTCTTTCCCAGTCTGGTCGCGCCGAGTGGCAGGAGGCGAAGCGATCGACGAAAACGCGATGATCCCTTCCGCCGCGCGGGCGTTGACCCGGTCCTGGGATAGCGGCCGGAGAATCTCACGCATGACGAAGCTTTTCATTGCGCGGGTGCGCGGCGCGGGCGGTGAGCGTCCGCTGGTGACCGTGCGCGCCGCGGCGGAGGGCGAGGCCCGCCTGTTCGTGGAGGCGGCCTACCCGGAGGACGAAATCGTCGAGATCGCCGAGCCCGGCGAGTGGGTGAGCGACAGCGATACCGGAACCCGCAACGGCGATGTGCGCGAGCATCCCGGCACCACGTGGCAGGCGCCGTCGAGCCGGGCGTAGCGGACCGGCATGGCCTGTCTGCCCGAGGATGTGCGAGCCCTTGCGCTCCTGCTGCCGGAAGCGGTCGAGGGCGCGCATCAGGGCCATCCCGATTTCCGGGTCGGCGGGCGCATCTTCGCGACGCTCTGGACCGACGAGGCGCGGGTCGTTGTCAAGTTGACGCCCGAAGCGCAGGCGCATTGGGTGGAAGCCGAGCCGGACGTGTTCGAGCCCGTGCCAGGCGGCTGGGGCGCCCGAGGCTGGACCAGCCTCGATCTCGACGAGGCCGAGGAAGAGACGCTTCGCGCGACGCTGCTGACGGCTTGGCGGATCGTCGCGCCGCCCGGTCTCGTCGCGCGCTACGAAGGTCTCGCCCTCGATCCCTGACCGGCGATCAGCTTCTCAGGCCCGGCGCCTCCTGGCCGGTGCTCGCCACGTATTCCGAGTAGCCGCCGCCATACTGGCGGATGCCCTCGCCCGTCACTTCGAGCACACGGTTCGACAGGGCGGCGAGGAAGTGCCGGTCGTGGCTGACGAACAGCATTGTCCCCTCGAAGCCGGAGAGGGCGTCGATCAGCATCGCCTTGGTGGCGATGTCGAGGTGGTTGGTCGGCTCGTCGAGGACGAGGAAGTTCGGCGGGTCGTAGAGCATCTTGGCCATGACCAGCCGCGCCTTCTCGCCGCCGGAGAGTACCCGGCAGGGCTTCTCCACGTCGTCGCCGGAGAAGCCGAAGCAGCCGGCGAGCGCCCGCAGCGAGCCCTGGCCGGCCTGCGGGAAGCTGCTCTCCAGATCCTCGAACACCGTGAGGTCGCCGTCGAGGAGATCCATGGCGTGCTGGGCGAAATAGCCGAGCTTGACGCTGCCGCCGACGGCGACCGTGCCGGCATCGGGCTGGGCCGTGCCGGTGATGAGCTTCAGAAGAGTCGATTTGCCGGCGCCGTTGATGCCCATCACGCACCAGCGCTCCTTGCGCCGGATCGAGAAGTCGAGCCCCTCATAGATGATGCGGCTGCCGTAGCGCTTGTGCACGCCCTTGAGCATCGCGACGTCGTCGCCCGAGCGCGGCGCCGGCTGGAACTCGAAGGCGACGGTCTGGCGGCGGCGCGGCGGCTCCACCCGCTCGATCTTGTCGAGCTTCTTCACCCGGCTCTGAACCTGCGCCGCGTGGCTGGCGCGGGCCTTGAAGCGCTCGATGAACTTGATCTCCTTGGCGAGCATCGCCTGCTGGCGCTCGAACTGCGCCTGCTGGTGCTGCTCGTTCAAGGCCCGCTGCTGCTCGTAGAAGGCGTAGTCGCCTGAATAGGTGGTGAGCGTGCCGCCATCGATCTCGATCACCTTGGAGACGATGCGGTTCATGAACTCGCGGTCGTGCGAGGTCATCATCAGCGCGCCGTCATAGCCCTTGAGGAAGGATTCGAGCCAGATCAGGCTCTCCAGGTCGAGGTGGTTGCTCGGCTCGTCGAGGAGCATCACATCGGGGCGCATCAGGAGGATGCGGGCGAGTGCCACGCGCATCTTCCAGCCGCCCGAGAGCCGACCGACATCGCCGTCCATCATCTCCTGCGAGAAGCCGAGACCGGCCAGCACCTCGTAGGCGCGGCCCTCCAACGCGTAGCCGTCGAGTTCCTCGAAGCGGGCCTGCACCTCGCCGTAGCGCTCCACAAGTGCGTCCATCTCGTCGGCCCGGTCGGGATCGGCGAGCCCGGCCTCCAACTCCTTCAGCTCGGCCGCGACGACGCTGACAGGGCCCGCACCGTCCATCACCTCGGCGACGACGGTGCGACCGGCCATCTCGCCGACATCCTGGCTGAAATATCCGATGGTGATGCCGCGCTCCGACGAGACTTGGCCCTCGTCGGGCTGTTCCTGGCCGGTCAACAGGCGGAAGAGCGTGGTCTTGCCGGCGCCGTTCGGGCCGACGAGACCGGCTTTCTCACCCTTCTGAAGAGCGGCCGACGCTTCGATGAAGACGATCTGCCGACCGTTCTGCTTGCCGATCTTGTCGAGACGAATCATGCGTCCGCGAGGCCTGGTGAGGATGGGGTGGGCGGGCTGCCGGGAAGGGTTGCGAGGGGCCTTACGCCATGCCCGGCCCGATCGGAAGGCTGCGCAGGTGCAGGGCAGAGGAGCGGCGGGGCCGGTGATCGAGTCGATTGGCGGCAAATGCGAGATAGCTCTGACCTTGAGCGAGCGTAGAAAGATTTTTTCCAAAAAGCGGATCCACTGCCGCAAATGCGTGAACGACAGTGTTGGACTGATAACATAAGTTATGAATAAATAGAGTTCATATCTATTGAATCGGTTGCTTCTTGTTAACTGCCTTTGCCTCACATAATTGTGATCCGACTTGGCTGGGGCGGCCATTGGATACCTTTCCAAAAGTCCCGCGACGCTGACAGATGCGCTGGTTCACCAATCTCAAGCTTCTCGGAAAGCTTGCCATTCCGGCTGCCCTGGTCGCGCTCGTCGCTGCCGGAATCGTCATTTTGGCGCGTGACACGCTCGACCGGCTTGAGCGCACGACTCAGGATGTCGTGGATGTCCGCGCGGCGCGAGCCATCACCGCGCTGCAGACCGCAATGGCCATCGACGAATCGGTGATCAGCGAGAAGAACATCATTCTCGAAACCGACGGACCGGCTCTGGCCGCGCATCGCAAGCGCTTCGAGGAGGCTCGTGACCGGGCCTTCGGCGGCATGGACCGCCTAATCGCCATGGCAGAATCCGATGCGCGCCGCACGATGCTCGGCGAGGTCAAGGCTACGGTCTCCGTCTTCTTCACGACGGCGGAGCGCTCGATCGAGCTGGGAATGAAGAACCAAAAAGCGGAGGCGGCAAAGGTCTCCTTCGAGGTGGTCCGCCCGGTTCGTACGAAGGCGATCGAAGCGATCGAGAAGCGCGTCACCGGCAATATCAGTGATCTCGAAGCGGCAAAGCGCCAGGCTAGCGAGGTCGGTCGGTCCGCGACCCTCGCCCTGACCGGGATCGCGGCGGTCGGCCTGCTTCTCGCCTTCGCCCTGCTCGGTCTGATCGCCATCGTCGGCGTTGCCCGGCCGATCGACCGCTTGGTCCGCGTGCTTCAGCGGATGGCCGACGGCGAGATCGAGGCCGAGATCACCGAGGCGCGCCGCGGCGACGAGATCGGTGCCGTCGCCCGCGCGGTCGAGGGAATCAAGGTCCTGGTCGCGCGCAAGGCCGCCGAGCAGGCCGAACTCAAGCGCGCGGCAGATGAGGCAGCAGCGATCGAGCGACGCCGCACGATGATCGAGCTGGCTGACGGGTTCGAGCGCGCCGTGGGCAGCGTCGTCGGGATGGTGTCTTCCTCGGCCACCGAATTGCAGGCCACCGCGCAGCAGATGACCGCCACGGCCACGGAGACGGCAAGCCAGTCGACCACCGTCGCGGCCGCGGCTGAGGAGGCTGCCTCCAACGTCAGCACCGTCGCTGCCGCGGCCGAGGAACTGGGTGCCTCCGTGCATGAGATCGGCCGGCAGGTCGGTAGCTCGGCCGGCATGGCGCAGCTCGCGGTCGGCGAGGCGGACCAGAGCGCCAGCCTCGTCCACGAACTGAGCCAGGCCGCTTCCCGAATCGGCGACGTGGTCAACCTCATCGCCAACATCGCGAGCCAGACCAACCTGCTGGCGCTCAACGCAACGATCGAGGCGGCCCGCGCCGGGGAAGCCGGCCGGGGCTTCGCCGTAGTGGCGAGCGAGGTGAAAGAACTCGCTGCACAGACCTCGAGGGCCACCGAGGAGATCTCCAGCCAGATCGCGCAGATTCAGGACGCCACCGGGCAGGCGGTGACGGCGATCGGTGGCATCACCGGGCGAATCCGCGAGATCAACGCCGTCACCGCGACGATCGCGGCGGCGGTGGAGGAGCAGGGCGCGGCCACTCAGGAGATCGTCCGGAACGTCTCACAGGCGGCGGTCGGTGCCGGCGAGGTGACGAGTAACATCTCGGGCGTGGCGCAGGCTTCGGAGGAGACCGGCGCCGCCGCCGCCCAGGTGCTTGCATCGTCCTCCGAGCTGTCTCGACAATCCGAGCATCTGCGGGCGGAGGTCGCCCGCTTCCTCTCGACGGTGCGCGCCGCCTAAGCCATTCATCACCCGACAAGAAAAAAGGGGACGCCGCGAGCGCCCCCTTTTTTTCATTCGCCGAGCATGCGCTGTGATGCTCCGGGTTCAGATTCCTGCGTTGTTTCGAAAGCTGGCGGCCACCTTTCGGGACGTGGCTCTAGCCCGGCACCTTCTTGTGGGTCACCGCAGTCGCGATCTCGTCCGGCCGCACCTCGTCGCCGGCCACGGCACCGGAGAGCGCGGCTGCGTGGAGGGCCAGTACGGGTACGAAGACAAGTGCCATCATCAGCGCGACGACGAGCACGACGCTGCTGTTACGGCCGGACTTCGCCGCGCGAGAGCGGGCACGCCGGGAAATGGTGGTGGAGTCAGTCATGGCTCACCTCTTGTCGGACCAGCCGCCAAAGGCCGGTCGCGGGTGAGCCGGATCAGACGATCAGGCGCAGATCACGCGGTTGGCCGAAGGCGGCGTGGTCGATCGACTACTGTCGTCGGGCATGGGGGTCGGAAGTTCCTGTGGAGCCGCACATCACGCGCGCGGCACGATGGGCAGACAACGCGCGCTTGCCGGAAGAGTTCGATTCGGTCAAGTCCGAAGACGGATGCGCGCTGTGAATGGATGCATGCGTCGCATCGCGATCTCACCTTCGGGCCCATCGCCGCCCCTCGGCGGCGCAAGGGTTAAGAAATCATGTCGGAATCCATGTCAGACGTTACACCGAACGGCAGGATTGCCTGGAC
>JAGTAM010000587.1 GCA_023422485.1 Pseudomonadota bacterium
ACCTTGTGCGAGCCGGTGTGATTCAGCTCCTCGCGCTTGAAGTAAATCTTCGCGCCCTTGCCCGCCGGCGCGCCGGCACGCAGGTGCTCGGTGAGGCGCTCGGCGAAGTAGAGCGGGCTCGGACGGCCGATATAATGGGTGCCGTAGGCCTCCATGTCCGCCTTGAACGACGGGTCGGCCTTGGCGTCGGCGTAGGCCTTCTCCAGATCGAGGATCAGCGGCATCAGCGTTTCGGCCACGAAGCGGCCGCCGAAGATGCCGAAGCGACCGCGCTCGTCCGGCCCGGTGCGGAAGGAATTGGGAGCGGGGTTCAGCGTCACGGGGACGGTCCTTCGCGAAAATCGATTGTCGGCTCGCGTGCTAGACCCATGGGACGACGGCTGCAATGCGTCACAGCCGGGCAGCCCGCCGGACCGTCCCCGCGTGGGGGCCGAATGGGAGGCCGACGGTCAGGCCCGACGGCGTGCGGCCGCGACGAAAGCGGTGATTCGAGCCGGATCCTTCTCGCCCGGACGTATCTCGACGCCCGACGAGACATCGACGGCCGTGAGCCCCGTACGCGACAAAGCGGTCCCGACATTCTCGGCATCGAGACCGCCCGACAGCATCGTGCCCGCGGGCAGGGCCACGCTGCGCAGGATGTCCCAGTCGAAGCTGCGTCCGTTGCCGCCGGGTAGGTCGGCGCCGGGAGGCGGCTTGGCGTCGAGCAGAAGCCGGTCGGCCACGGCGGCGTAGGCGGGAAGCGCGTCGAGATCGGCGACGGCCGCGATGCCGATCGCCTTCAGGACGGGCCGCCCGGTCCAGGCGCGGATCTCCGCGACGCGCTGCGGGCTCTCCTTGCCGTGAAGCTGGATCCAGTCTGGGTCGAGTGTCTCGGCGACGGCGGCAAGGAGCGCGTCGTCGGGATCGACCAGCAGCACGACGCGCTGCGCCCTCCCCCGCGCCCGCCCCGCGAGACCGCGGCCCTGCTCCAGGCTGACGTGGCGCGGGCTCTTGGGGAAATGGACGAAGCCGACGAGGTCGGCCCCCGCGTCGAGTGCCGCGTCGAGTGTGGCCTCGGTGCTCAGGCCGCAGATCTTGACGTAAACCTCGGCCATTTCAGGGGGACGCTCCGGGACTTCAGCGCGCCGCCGGGGCCGGAAGCGCAGTGTGCGTGCCGGCGTAGCCCGGCTCGAAACCGGGCGTGCCGAACGTCTTCAGTTCCGCCGCCTCCTTGGCGAGGCGGTCGGCCTCGCGGCGGTGGTAGCGCGCACGCTGACGGGTTCCGGCCTGTCCCAGCCAGCTGCCGATGCCCCCGACCAGGATGCCCAGCGCCACCGCGCCAAACAACACGGCATAGAGCGGCAGAACGAGGCTGAACACCGGCTCCGGCGAGAACGGATCGAAGGAGAGCGTCACGGGCTCGCGATTGGCGACAGCGAGCAGGACGACCACCACAGCGATCGGCAGCAGAACCAGCGCCTTCAGAAAACGGATCATGCAACGGATCTCCGACGGGACGGCAGGAGCCTGCGGCCGGCTCCGCCCGATGCCGCGAACGGCGTTCGAGCGGGCGCCTTACGCGGCTCAGACCGCAGAACTAGAGCGCAAGTTGACGATGGGGATGGCGGTTCGGCGCGAGGGATCATCGAACCGGGACCAAGACGAGAGATCGGCCGATACGATCAGGCGCCCGGCTGCTCGTCGCCGATTCCAGCCCGGTTGAGGCGCAGGCGCATCTCCTTTCCGGTCTTGAAGACCGGAATCGCCTTCTCCGACACCGCCACGGACTCGCCGGTGCGGGGATTGCGGCCGCGCCGTGCCTCGCGGCGCTTGACCGAGAAGGCCCCGAAGCCGCGCAGTTCCACCCGGTCCCCCTGGGCGAGGGCGTCAGCGATGGTGTCCAGGATCGCGTTGACGAGGGTCTCGACGTCGCGCTGATAGAGGTGAGGATTCTGCTCGGCGATCTTGAGCACGAGTTCCGACTTGATCATGCGGCTCTCTTCCGGATGGGGGGCGTCGCGGCAGGGTGCGAAACCTCAGGGTGCCGGGCGCCAGACAGCGAGAAGCCCGCCATGGGCGACACCCGCGGCCTCGTCCTCGACGGCGCGAAGGCGGCTGGCGAGCCCATCGAGACCGAGAAGGTCCGCGCCGACGCCGAGGGCCGACCAGAGCTTGAACCCGCCCTCGGCCTTCGGTTTCCAATCCTTCACCGGAAGGTTGGCAGGAACCTGCTTCTCCTTCTCCAGCCACGCCACGGCCTGGCGCTCGCCGCCGAGCTCGTCGACGAGCTTCAGCGGCACGCTCTGGCGGCCGCTGAACACGCGTCCGTCCGCAACGGTGGAGATCTCGCTCTCGTTCATGCCGCGGCGCTCCGCCACGAGACCCTTGAACCAGCCGTAGGTATCGAGAACGATCGAGGACAGGGCTGCGCGGGCCTCCGGTGAGGTCGGGCTGAAGCCCGACGGCTCCGCCTTCAGCGGCGAGGATTTCACGGATTCCACCTTCACACCGACCTTGTCGAGCAGGCCGGAGACGTCCGGATACTGGAACAGCACGCCGATGGAGCCGACGAGCGCGGTTTCACGGGCGACGATATGGTCGGCGGCGATCGCGGTGATGTAGGCGCCGGAGGCGGCGGTCCCGTCCACGAAGGCGACCATCGGCTTCTTTGCCGCCAACGCGCGCAGGTTGCGGTATAGTTCCTCCGACCCGGTCGTGGTGCCGCCGGGCGACGAGATGGAGCCCACCACGCCCTTGACCGCGGTCGACTCGCCGACGCGCGCGATCAGCTTGCGGGTCGATTCGCTGCCGGCAATGAAGCCGCCGATCGAGATCCGGGCAATTTGGTTCTCGGTTGCCGGAAACAGCCGGCCTTCGCCGACCCGCGCGCGGTAGCCCAATGCGCCTACGGCGATGATGGCGGCTCCGATACCGAGCATCCGCCACAGCGTCAGCTTGCGACGCAGACGGCGGCGGTCGATGAGAAACTCGGCGTCTGCAGCCATCCGACGATCAACTCCTCTCCGAGCGGTCCGTCCGGACCGTTGTTCTGTTGGGATCGTCCCGGCTGCGTCCTGTCCGAACGCGGCCCCGACCGATCCGCGGATCGTCCCGCCTCTCCGAGACGGGTCGATCCCACATGGTGTCCCGGAGCCGGTGAAGCCCATCGATCCAGATGCCGGCCAAGTCCTTGATGGACTTGGATTCGATCGCGCCCGCCGAGTCCGGAACCGTGTTTAACGCCGCCCAAGGCAGACGGGCAAGAGCCTGTTCCGTCCCAGCCCGGACAACCGGCATCCGCCGTCGCTGAAAGCGATGTTGTCAGGCGGCGACGGCCTCAGCGCGAAGCGTAGACTTCCTCGACGTAGCCGTCGCGCATCCAGAACAGGTTACGACTTAAACGCCGATAGCCGCCGTCTCGCATCACGAGTTGGGGGACAATGACCTGTCGAAAGTCATCCGTGTTCGGTGCAGCCGCCTCCTGATTGATCGAATAGAACAGGGGGGCGATCGAGCGAATACGTGAAAGATACATGGCCGCCGTCTCCGGAGGCATCTCGGGAAGGGAATCCTGGTTGATCACCAAGTCGTAGCGCTCGTTCCGCTCGATTTCCCACCACGGCAGCACCCGGATCGCGGCCTCGGGCTCACCGGCCAGGGACACATCGAGGCCAGCCTTGAGCAGAAACCAGCCCTGCAGAACGTTGGTGAAGGGCAGATCGAGGATCGTGTAGCGCCGGTCGGGGCGGCGCAGAAACCATGCGAGACCGCCGAAGCCGCCGCCGATCTCGACGATGCGGTCGAACGTGCCGATCTGTCCGATTCGCCACGCGGCGTAGGCGTGGCTGAAGGCGTGCTCGGGCAGGATGCCGACGCCGAAATGCACGCCGAACGGCGCACCGACCTCGGGGAACGTCAGGGGGAAGCCGAGTTCGGCTTCGAGGTGTGCCGGCTCGGGGGAGAAGGCGGGAAAGCCGTTCAGGGAAGCGGCGAAATCACCCTGCTCCGGCGAGCGGACGGGGGCGAGGCCGACGGCTTCGGAGAGCCGCAGCAGCCGGTCGCACCAGCTCGCGGCGAAGGGCGCAGGAGCGTGATGGGCCAGGGTCGCCATCGTGCGTCCCATCGCGATGCCGTGTGAGAGATGGGACTGGAACAGGTTGTTCAGCAGGTCGGCGAGCGCGGCAGCATCGCCGCTCCGCAGCGCGTGATGGAAGGCGGAAAAGCCCTGGGTTCGGGCCGCCCACATGCCGGCGCTGTCGGCCTCGGCGGGCGACCGTTCGGCACCGGAGCGCCACGCGGCGATGAGCCGGCGCGCGATCACCTCATCCTCGGGACCCGTACGGGGCGCGGCGAAGGCGATCTCCGGAAGATCCGGCCAGGCGCGGTAGGGATACCGGAACGTCCAGGGCCCGGCGATCCCGCCCCCGAGTTCGGCGCTTGGGGACGGCACGCGGTAAGGGCGGCCCTCTCGGCGGCCGAAGATGCGGTAATGCTCTTCGGCGGAGGCGATGTGTCCGGCCTCGATTGCCATCGCCACGTCGGCGTTCAGATCGAGATAGGACTCGGCGTTGAAATCGGCGGGGAGCGGGTCCGGGTCCCGTCGTCCGGGCCTACCCCTCAACCAGCTCAGGCCCGCACCCAAGCCCGGAAGGCGGTCTGCCATCGCGCTCGCCTCAAGACGCTTCGAAGAATCGGAACCCAAAAAGTTCGGGGCCGGCCGAGCCGGCCCCGAGGCATCATAGTCAGGCGAGGCGAGTCTTACTCGTCGTCGCCCTTCTTCTTGTTGAAGGCGGCGCCGAGGATGTCGCCGAGCGAGGCACCCGAATCGGCCGAGCCGAACTGGGCCATCGCCTCACGCTCCTCGGCGACTTCCAGCGCCTTGATCGAGACCTGCACGCGGCGGGCCTTGCGGTCGAACTGGATCACGCGGGCGTCGAACTTCTCGCCGGCGGCGAAACGCTCGGGACGCTGGTCGCCGCGGTCACGGGCGAGCTCGGCGCGGCGGATGAAGGTCTGCATGTCGGTGGCGACGAGCTTCACCTCCAGGCCGGAATCCTTCACCTCGACGACCTCGCAGGTCACGACCTGACCCTTCTTGATCTCGCCGGCTTCCGCGAAGGGATCGCCGCCGAGCTGCTTCACGCCGAGCGAGATGCGCTCCTTCTCGACATCGACGTCGAGAACCTGGGCGCGGACCATGTCGCCCTTCTTGAACTCCTCGATGACCTGCTCGCCGGGACGGTTCCAGTCGAGATCCGACAGGTGGACCATGCCGTCGACGTCGCCCTCGAGGCCGATGAACAGACCGAACTCGGTCTTGTTCTTGACCTCGCCCTCGACCTCGGAGCCGACCGGGTGCTTCTCGGCGAAGGCCTCCCACGGGTTCTGCAGGGTCTGCTTGAGGCCGAGCGAGATGCGGCGCTTGACCGAGTCGACCTCGAGAATCTGCACCTCGACCTCCTGGGAGGTGGAGACGATCTTACCGGGATGGACGTTCTTCTTGGTCCAGCTCATCTCGGAGACGTGGATCAGGCCCTCGATCCCCGGCTCCAGCTCCACGAAGGCGCCGTAATCGGTGATGTTGGTCACGCGGCCCTTGAGCTTGGCGCCCTCCGGGTAGCGGGCGGCGATGCCCTCCCACGGATCGGCGAGCAGCTGCTTGATGCCGAGCGAGATGCGGTGCGTCTCGTGGTTGATCTTGATGATCTTGACCTTCACCGTCTGGCCGATGGTCACGACCTCGGACGGGTGGTTCACGCGGCGCCACGCCATGTCGGTGACGTGCAGCAGGCCGTCGATACCGCCGAGATCGACGAAGGCGCCGTACTCGGTGATGTTCTTGA
>JAGTAM010000588.1 GCA_023422485.1 Pseudomonadota bacterium
GCCCCAGCCCCATCGACCATCTCTCTGACGGGTCGCCCCGATGCGCCTGAACATCTCCGCCTGGGATCCGCAATCCGATCGCCCCCCTCGTCCTGTTCCTCGTGCTGATGGTGCTCGGCCTCGTCAGCTTCCAGGGGCTCGCGGTCACCCGCATGCCGAACGTGGACGTTCCGATCGTCTCGGTGGCGATCACGCAGAGCGGTGCCGCCCCGTCCGAGCTTCAGACCCAGGTGACGAAATGGGTCGAGGACTCGATCGCCGGCGTGCGCGGCGTCAAGCACATCACCTCGGCGATCACGGAAGGCTCCTCCGTCACCACCGTCGAGTTCCGGCTCGAGGTGAACACCGACCGAGCCGTCAACGACGTCAAGGATGCGATCTCGAAGATCCGCATCAACCTGCCCCGCACCATCGACGAGCCGGTCATCCAGCGCGTCGAGATCACCGGCCTGCCGATCCTGATCTACGGCGTGAAATCGCCGGCGATGACGCCGGCTGACCTGTCCTGGTTCGTCGAGGACAAGGTCGCCCGCACTCTCCAGGGCGTGAAGGGCGTCGGCGGCGTCGAGCGCGTCGGCGGCGTGGCCCGCGAGATCCGCATCACGCCCCTGCCCGACCGGCTACTGGCGCTCGGCATCACCGCGGCCGACGTCAACCGCCAAGTGCGCGTGACGTCCGCCGATCTGGCCGGCGGGCGCGGCGAGGTCGGCGGACGTGAGCAGTCGATCCGGACGCTGGCCGCATCCCGCACCATCCGAGACCTGAAGGCCACCTCCATCGTCCTGCCCGGCGGACGCAAGGTGCGCCTCGACGACCTCGCCACGGTCGAGGATTCGATCGAGGAGCCGCGCACCTTCGCCCGCTTCAACGGCGAGTCGGTCGTCGCTTTCTCGGTCTCCCGCGGCTCGGGCGAGAGCGATGCCGAGGTCGCGGCGGGCGTCGAGAAGAAGATCGCCGAGTTCGCCCGGAGCTACCCCGACATCCAGTTCCAGGAGATCGATTCCTCGGTCGCGGCCACGCGGGGCAGCTACGCCTCGGCGATGCACACGCTGATGGAGGGCGCCGCGCTCGCCGTCATCGTCGTGTTCTTCTTCTTGCGCGACTGGCGCGCTACGCTGATCGCCGCGGTGGCGCTGCCGCTCTCGGTCCTCCCGACCTTCTGGGCGATGGACGCGATGGGCTTCACCCTCAACGGCATCAGCCTGCTCGCGATCACGCTGGTGACGGGCATCCTCGTCGACGACGCCATCGTCGAGATCGAGAACGTCGTGCGCCATATGCGGATGGGCAAATCGCCCTATCGTGCCTCGATCGAGGGTGCCGACGAGATCGGTCTTGCCGTCATCGCCATCACCGCGACCCTGATCGCGGTGTTCGCTCCCGTCTCGTTCATGGGCGGCATTGCCGGGCGCTACTTCATCCAGTTCGGCCTCACCATCGCCGTGTCGGTGTTCATGTCGCTGCTGGTGGCGCGGCTGATCACGCCCCTGCTCGCCGCCTACTTCCTGCGCGACCACGGCCATGCCGAGGAGCGTGAGGGCCCGGTGATGCGCGCCTATACCCGTCTCGTCGGCTGGTCGGTGCGCCACAAGTGGATCACCCTGATGGCGGGGCTGGCGCTGTTTGCCGGCTCGATCGTCTCGACCAAGCTCTTGCCCTCGGGCTTCATCCCGAAGCAGGACAACGCCCGCACCCTGTTCATGATCGAGCTGGCGCCGGGCGCCCGCCTGCCCGACACCATCGCGGTGGCCGACCGCGTGGTCGAGCGCATCCGCGCCCTGCCCGAGGTCACCTCGGTCTTCGTCGATGGCGGGCGGCAGGCCGGCGGCAAGAAGGAGACGCGGCTCGCGACCCTCATCGTGAACCTGAGCCCGAAGTCCGAGCGCGTGAAGCGACAATGGACCATCGAGTCCGAGATCGCCGGGCTGCTGGCGCAGGAACCCGACATCCGCTCCTGGACCCTGCGCGACAGCGGCCAGCGCGACCTCGCCCTCGTCGTCAGCGGACCCGACGTCGACGTGGTGACGGATGTCGCCGCCCGGCTCCAGCGCGACATGGCAGCGATTCCGCACCTCGTCTCGGTGATGTCGACGGCGCCGTTGAACCGCACCGAGGTGCGCATCCGTCCCAAAGAGGGTGCGGCGGCCGATCTCGGCGTCTCGACCGACGTGATCGCCGAGACCGTACGCGTCGGCACCATCGGCGACATCGGCATCAACCTCGCCAAGTTCAACGCCAAGGACCGGCAGGTGCCGATCCGGGTCCAGCTTCCCGAGAGCGCCCGCGGCGCGGTGGCGCGGCTCGAGAACTTGAAGGTGCCGGCCAAGAACGGCGCGGCGGTGCCGCTCGCGGCGGTGGCCGACATCGAACTCGACCAGGGCCCCGGCGCGATCGAGCGCTATGACCGCGCCGTGCGCGTGGCGGTCGAGGCCAATATGGAAGGCTCCGACGCGCTCGGCTCGCTGATCGAGCAGGCGCTCGCCACGCCCACGGCCAGGAACCTGCCGCCCGGCGTGACCATCAAGCAGACCGGCGACGCCGAGATCATGCAGGAGGTCTTCTCCGGCTTCCTCATGGCCATGGGCGCCGGCATCATGATGGTCTACGCGGTGCTGGTGCTGCTGTTCGGCTCGTTCCTGCAGCCGCTCACGATCCTGTTCTCGCTGCCGCTCTCCATCGGCGGCGCCATCCTCGGCCTGCTGATCTGCCAGATGCCGATCTCGATGCCGGTCGTCATCGGCATCCTGATGCTGATGGGTCTGGTGACGAAGAACGCGATCATGCTCGTGGACTTTGCCGTCGAGGAGATGGCCCGCGGCGTCGATCGCGTCACGGCCATCGTCGATGCCGGGCGCAAGCGGGCGCGCCCCATCGTGATGACCACCATCGCCATGGCCGCCGGCATGGTGCCCTCGGCGCTGGCTTTGGGCATCGGCGGCGAGTTCCGCGCGCCGATGGCGGTGGCAGTGATCGCCGGCCTCATCGTCTCGACCCTGCTCTCCCTGGTCTTCGTGCCCGCGGTGTTCCTGCTGATGGATAGCCTCGGCAACGGGATCGGACGCCTGCTCGGCCGCTTCGTCGGACCCCGCGACGAGCCGGAAGACGGCCCCGTCCCGGTTGCCGCGACGCACCGCTAGCGCGGCGGCCCGATCCTCACTGCGCCTCGCCCGTCAGGCGCCCCGCCATCGCGCCGCTCGCCAGAGCGCGCGATACACCGGCCGGCCCGTGCATCGCCCCCTCGCACGAGCCGGCCGGTCGTCCTTCGAGGATGAGCCCGTCGCTCGTCCTCAATCCGTTTCCGGATGGTCACTCCGGGATTTGTCTCACCCCGTTATCGCGAACGGATGCGAAGTGATTCGGGGTCACATCAGATGTCCCGGCCCTGATAGATCTCAGGCGCGTCGATGCGCGGACCCGGAGCCCGCCGGAGGAGGCGTCCGTCGATCGCCGCGAGGCCGCAGCCGATGAGGGCCATCCCGGCGTAGTGGCGCAGGTCCAGGCGCTCGCCGAGCACGAATGCGCCGAGCAGGATGGCGGAAACCGGGATCAGGAAGGTGACGAGCAGGAGATTGGTGGCTCCGGCGCTCGCCAGAAGGCGGAAGTACAGAAGGTAGCCTAAAGCGGTCGACAGGATCGCGATGCCGAGCACAGCGGCCCAGACCGACGCGCCCGGCATCGCTAGCGTCCACGGCCGATCCACTACCAGCGCGACGGGCCAAAGCAGGAGCGTGGACGCCGTGACCTGCCCCGCGGCCGTCGCGAGCGGCGGCACTCCGAGACGGCTGAAGCGTCGTCCGAACACCCCGGCGCAGGCGTAGGAAAGAGCCGCAGCGAGCACCGCGATCTGCGCCGTCAGGTGGCTCTCCGCCCCGGAGAAGGCGGAGGATCCGACCATCACGACGACACCGGCGAAGCCGATCAGCACGCCGGCCAGCTTGTTGCCGGTCATCCGCTCGTCGGCCGTCAGCCCGTGGGCGACGAGGACGGTGAAGAGCGGGGTGGTCGCGTTGAGGATCGCCGCCAAGCCCGAGGCGATCTGCGTCTGCCCCCAGACGATGAGGAGGAACGGCACGACGTTGTTGAGCAGGCCCATGCCGACGAAGGCACCCCAGACCTCGCGCCCGCGCGGTCGATCAAGGCCGGCCAGCGGCAGGACGAGGTTGAGGATCACCGCCGCGATCCCGACGCGCAGGACGACGAGCGTCAGGGGTGGCAGGGTGGAGAGAGCGACACCGGTGAAGAAGAACGATCCACCCCAGAGCACGGACAGGGCGAGCAGCGTCGCCCATTGAGCGGCGGACATCGGACGGTTGACGGCGGGTGACATCGTGGGCTCCGGCAGGTGTGATCACGCCCTGCCTATGGCGTCCTCCAGATGAGTCGCCTCCCGTTTCCTGCTTTCAAATCTCGACCTGCAGCCGCTGGACCGCGATCCTCACCGCGACCGGTCGCGCAGCCCCGAAACCACGCGGGCGGTGTAGTCCACCATCGGCACGATGCGGGAATAGTTGAGCCGCGTCGGGCCGATCACGCCGACGACGCCGACGATTTTCTGGGCGCCGTCGCGGAAGGGCGCGGCGATCATCGAGGAGCCGGAGAGCGAGAACAGCTTGTTCTCCGAGCCGATGAAGATGCGCACGCCGTCGCCCTGCTCGGCCCGCGCGAGCAGCTCGATCACGTCCTTCTGCGTCTCCAAGTCGTTGAACAGGAGGCGGATGCGTTCGAGATCCTCGGCCGCGCGCAGATCATCCAAAAGGTTGGCTTGGCCCCGCACGATGAGTTGGCGCGCCTCGGACGGGCCGACCGTCGTCGCGAGCCCGGCATCGACCAGCCGCTCGGTCAGCGCGTCGAGTTCCCGCTTCATCGCCGTGCGGCCGGCCTCGATGTCGGCGCGCAGGGCGTCGAGGGTGCGGCCGCGCAGACGGGCATTGAGGAAGTTCGACGCCTCCTGCAGCGCGCCGGCCGGAAGACCGGGTGGCAGATCGACCAGTCGGTTCTCCACCGTGCCGTCGATCGAGACGAGGACGACGAGGGCCCGGTCGGCGTCGAGGCGCACGAACTCGACATGCTTGAGCCCGGCATCGACCTTGGTGGTCAGCACCACGCCCGCACCTCGCGAGATGCCCGACAGCAGCGAGGAGGCTTCGGCCAGCGCCGAATCGAAGGTGTGGCGCGAGGCCGCCGCCTGCATCTGCGCCTCGATCCGCGCCTTCTCGGCGAGATCGACATCGCCGATCTCCATCATCGCATCGACGAAGAAGCGCAGGCCGAGCTCCGTCGGCAGGCGGCCGGCGGAGGTGTGTGGCGCGAAGATAAGCCCGGAATGCTCCAGATCCGCCATGACATTGCGGATCGAGGCCGGAGACAGGCTCATCGGCAGGATGCGCGCGAGGTTGCGCGATCCCACCGGCTCGCCGGTGGTCACGTAGCTCTCGACGATCTGCCGGAAGATTTCTCGGGCGCGCTCGTTGAGGGCGGAGAGCGCTTGGGGCTGCGGCTGCACGATCGGCTGAACGGTTTCGACCAAGGACAAGAAAACCTGACGAATGATTGTGGGCGCTTGCAGGCCGCCGATCAATCCTCGCGCTTCGCGACAGGTCGGCTGGGCGATGCCGAACGCACTTAGCGTCTCTCACAAAATGCCCGCTGCGCTGTCGTCTCCGGCGCGAGAACGGCCGACGATCGGGAGCTTTGTGAGGCACCCTTAGTCGGCAAACGTGACCACACGAGGGATCATTCGGGGCGCTTAGGTCGTTTGACGGATAGGGCCGCGCTTTCCAGCGCGAACCCGCCTACCCGTCATTCAAGCGAAAATGGAGCTCCCGACAGTGCTTACAGGCGCACGAAAGACCATGGTCAAGGCTGCCGCCCTGGCGATTGCGGTGACCGGCCTCGGGCTCGCCTCGGCGCCCCGCGCCGCACAGGCCGCTCCACTCCCGATCCAGACCGAGGCGGCCGCAACCGCAGGGGATGCCATCGAAAAGGTGCAGTACCGCCCGCACCGCCATTACCGCCGGCATTACCACCACCGCCGCCATATGCACCGCCACCACCGCTTCCATCACCCGCGCCATCATCATCATCGTCGCCACCACCACCATCACCGCCGCTGGTGACCGGCCGGAACGGCTTCGAGGGGCTGCCGTCGCGAGACGGCAGCCCGTCTTGCTTCGTTATGGAACGGGACGATGGGGCGGTTGCCGCGAGGGCCGGCAGCGCCTAAGAGGCCGGGCTTCGAATTTCGACACGGAGCTGAACGGATGCGTCCCTCGAAGCGCGCGGCGGACGCGATGCGCGACGTCACGCTGGAGCGGGCTGTCGCCCGCTACGCGGAAGGCTCCTGCCTCGTCACCTTCGGCAACACCCGTGTGCTCTGCACCGCCTCGCTGGAAGAGCGCGGCCCGCCGTGGCTGCGCGGCTCCGGCAAGGGCTGGGT
>JAGTAM010000617.1 GCA_023422485.1 Pseudomonadota bacterium
CTCTCCACTGGAGTCAAAATCGATCGTCGCTCAGGCTGGGCGGCCGTTACTGTGTCTCACAAGGCGCCCGGCGCCCGCTTGTTCCCAGCCGCGGCAGTTATGGCGCCGAAGGGCTGCGACAACCGCACAGCGTGACGGAATCGCTGCACTGCACGCGAACGGTCCGGACATGCGAAGGGCTCCCCACCGAGGCCGATGGGGAGCCCTCCGAACGATTGCGGTTCAGCGTGGGGTGCGGATCAGGCTTCGAAGGTCGGACCGCCGCCTTCGGAGCGACGCTTGGCCATGAAGGCGTCGAACTGCTCGCGGTCCTTGGCCCGCTTCAGCTCCTCGACGAACTCGGCGAAGGCCCGGCTCTCTTCCTGAAGAGCGCGGCGGCGCGCCTCCAGTCGCTCCAGCTCGGCCCGGCGGTACTCTTCGAAGGCCCAGTTGCCGGAGGTGGCAGTGGTGCCGGAATACCCCTTGGCCGCCTCGAAGGCGCGGGCAAAGCGCGACCGGCCATCACCGCCCGCGAAGCTGAAACTGCCGCTGTTGGCGAAGTCCTTCATCTGGCTGAGCGCGGGATAGCCCGCGATCTTCCACGCGACGTAGGCGACGGCGATCGGCCACCAATAAACGAAGGCGACGACGATCGCGCCGATCTCGAGTGAACGCTTGGGAAACGGGCCGCTCCGGCGAGACGCGCCGCAGGACCAGGGAGACGTGGTAGAGGACGTGTTCACGGCTGAGGGCTCCGGGTGTGAATGTGAACAACATTCACATGCGGACGCGCCTCGGCTGTTTCAAGAGCCGGGCCTCAAGGCTTTTCTCGCGCCCGGCCGCCGGCTCCGTGAACGAGTGCCAGGACGCCTGCGCGCAGCAGCTCGAACTTGTCCGGGCCGGGTTTCGGCAGTTGGCCGGCGGCCGACAGCGTGGCGATGCCGTGCGACAGGGCCCAGACTTCTAGGGCGAGAAAGCGCGGATCGACGCCGTCGAACCCGTCCGGAAAAGTCGAGCGCAAGGCCTCGACCAGAAGGTCGAACGGGTTCGGCCGCGCAGAGGCCGGGGCGGGCACGGCCTGACCGCGCACCTCGAAGATCGCCGCGTAGTAGCCCGGCTCCTCTTCGGCGAAGGTGAGATAGGCCTCGCCCATCCGGGTGAAGCGCTCCAACGGAGTGCCGCGGCTCGTCAGCGCCCGCGCCAGGCGGTCGGCGAGGTCGGCAAAGCCGCGGCCGGCGACCTCTTCTAGGAGCGCCTCCCGGCCGCGGAAATGGCGGTAGAGCGCCGCGGGCGTGACGCCGACCAGCCGAGCGGCATCGACCAGAGTGAAACCACCGATGCCGCGCTCGGCGATGAAGCGGCGCGCGGCCTCGATCAGGGCCTCCTTGAGGTTGCCGTGATGGTAGCTGCGCCGGTCTCCCGGTCCTTCGCGCCAGGGTCGCACCCGTCCATTCCTCCGCGCCGCTCGATCGCGTGTCCGTAACAGACCAAACGTTGCGCCGGTGACGCGCCGCCACCGCTATTCGTTCAGTCTGGACCCGTCTCAGCCTTTTCCTTCGAGTCGGTCTACGAGTCGACCATCTTTTCTGCCGACGCGGCTTGACCGCGCGCCGCAAATGAAACGTTATAAAGTAACATTCACTCGATCCCTGGCTACGGACGATCATGTCTCAGACCGATGCCCGCCTCCCCGTCACCGTGCTGTCCGGCTTTCTCGGCGCCGGCAAGACGACGCTGCTCAACCACGTTCTCAACAACCGTGAGGGTCGGCGCGTCGCGGTCATCGTGAACGACATGAGCGAGGTGAACATCGATGCCGACCTCGTTCGCGAGGGCGGCGCTGGTCTGTCTCGCACGGACGAGCGTCTGGTCGAGATGACCAACGGCTGCATCTGCTGCACCCTGCGCGACGATCTGCTCGCCGAGGTCCGCCGCCTCGCCGCCGAGCGCCGCTTCGACTACCTGCTGATCGAGGGCACCGGCATCGCCGAGCCGCTGCCGGTGGCGAGCACCTTCTCCTTCCGCGACGAGGCCGGTGCGGCGCTGAGCGATGTGGCCCGGCTCGACACGATGGTGACCGTGGTCGATGCGGTGAACCTGCTGAAGGATTACGGCTCGAACGACTTCCTGCGTCAGCGCGGCGAGACGGCGGGCGCCGAGGACACCCGAACCCTGGTCGATCTTCTCGTCGAGCAGATCGAGTTTGCCGACGTTGTGGTGATCAACAAGGCCCGCGACGTCGCGCCGGAGTCGCTCGACCTCGTCCGCTCGGTGGTTCGGGGATTGAACGGAGATGCGCGCATCATCGAAGCCTCGCACGGACAGGTCGCTCCGGAGGCAATCCTCGACACCGGACTGTTCGACGAGGAAAAGGCGCAGGAACATCCGCTCTGGTTCAAGGAACTCTACGGCGCGCACGAGCACGTGCCGGAGACCGAGGAATACGGCATCGGCTCCTTCGTCTACCGCGCGCGCCGGCCGTTCGATCCGCAGAAGTTTCAAGGCTTCGTCAACACGACTTGGCCGGGCCTGATCCGGGCGAAGGGCCATTTTTGGCTCGCGACCCGGCCGGAATGGGTCGGCGAGTTCTCACTCGCCGGTGCCGTCGCGCATATCGGCGCGATGGGGTTCTGGTGGGCGGCGGTGCCGCGCCAGCGCTGGCCGGAGGAAGAGATTTTCCGTGAGCGCCTCCACTCGGTCTGGAGTGAGGTCTGGGGCGACCGACGCCAGGAACTCGTGTTCATCGGCCGCGGGATGGATCGCGTCGCGATCACCGCCGCGCTCGATGCCTGCCTCGTCGGCTCGGCCGAGATCCGGCGCTTCGATCCGGAGGCCTATCGCGACCTGCCCGATCCCTTCCCGGCCTGGCGCCGCGCGGCCGCCTGATTCCGATGGGTTTCATCAGCCTGAAGGACTGGCGTGCCCGCTCGGCCGGGCTGGCGCAGGCGGCGGCACGGGCGAAATCCGTGCTGCGCCCGGCGCTGGCGCTGACAGAGTCTGACGCTCTCTCCGTCAACGAGATCGCCTGCGCCGATCCCGGCTGTCCCGACGTGGAAACGGTAGTGCTGGTGATGCGGACCGGTGAGCCGACGCGGGCGCTGCGCTTCCGCGGCCCGCTCGACGACCTCGACGAGGCCGCCGCCCGCGTCCTGGCCGCGGAGGAGATCCGGCTCCGCGAGACTTGAAGCCGGCTTTCATCATTCCGTCTTGGTCGGTGTGGGAGTAGGCCTGGGGCCAACCCCGTTCAGCCCCGGCCGAGTGCGGATATGAGTATCAAACTGCGACCGCTGGAGCGCGAAGACCTCCTCTTCGTGCACCAGCTCAACAACAACGACAGCATCATGCGCTACTGGTTCGAGGAGGCCTACGAGTCCTTCGCCGAATTGGCGCAGCTCTACGAGCGCAACATCCACAACCAGACCGAGCGGCGCTTCATCATCGCCACGGAACGCAGCGAGCCTGCGGGGATGGTCGAACTGGTGGAGATCAACCACCTTCACCGGCGCTGCGAGTTCCAGATCGCGATTCACCCCGATCATCAGGGGAAGGGCTACGCCAAACGCGCCACCCGCATCGCCATCGACTACGCCTTCAAGGTGCTCAACATCCACAAGCTCTACTTGCACGTGGACAAGGACAACAAGCGCGCCGCCGGTATCTATGAAAGCTGCGGCTTCCGTCCCGAGGGCATCCTCAGGGACGAGTTTTTCGTCAACGGGCGCTACCGCGACGCGGTGCGGATGTGCCTGTTCCAACCGCACTATCTCGCCGAGCGCGGCGCAGGCGATGTCGCCGAGCCGGTGCTCAAGACCTGAGGCCGCCGCACAACGAAAACGGGCCCCGAAGGGCCCGCTTCCGTCGCCAGAGAGGACGAGACGATCCTACCGGTACGGGTTCCCGTAGCGGGCGACGTAAGAGGTGGGGTCGATCGCGTCGAAGGCCGACAGGTCCACGAAGCGGATCGCCGACGAGCGGGCGCCGATGAACGGGCCGTTGGTGATCGGATCGGGCAGGACGCCGCGACCGTAGCGATCGGTGGGGCCGTAAGCCGGCAGGAGCGCGTTCGATTGCGCGATGAAGGTCGGGTTGGTCACCGGGTTCGAAACCGAGCCGTTGCCGGGCTCAACCACGTTGCCGGCATCGAGCCACGAACGCGGACGGATGCGGATCGGCAGCGGCTGGCTCACGCGCACGTAGCCGGGATTTCCGTAGGGGCCCTGCGCCTCAGCACTCGTTCCGAAGCCGATCGCGGTGAGGGTCATGGCGCCCAACAGGGCGAGCTTGGAAAAGCGCATGGCGTACCTTGTCGTGTGAGAGGCGACTGTACGGGCCGTTCGTTAAGAATCCCGCTTGTTGCAGAGTAGACGTTCTGGCGTGGCCGTTGTTCCCGAAATATGGCCGCGCTTCGTCATTTTCGCCGCGATTTCGCCGCATTGTTTCTCGGCGGCTCCGTGGCCTCGGCGACAGCGATCGAGCCGGTGCTCTCGCCCGGTCCCGAGGCGGCGACTTCCTCGCTCCGGCAGGCGCTCGCTCCGGGTAAGAGGTCGGTGCCGAGTGTCGCCGTCACGCGGCCGGCCAGCGTGATCCGGTCGATGGCGCAGGCGACGGCGCGAGGCTCGGGCGCCTGTCCGAGGATGCCGCACAGCCAGCCGTCGATGGAAACGGCTTTCAGGTCCAGGCTGCGGAATCCGATGCAGCCGCGCTTCCCCATGGCCGAGAGCGTGGTCTCGACGGTTTCAAAGCCGCCGAGGTGGGTCGCTACCACGCCGCGCTCGCCGGTTCGGAGTACCGACAGACCGCGCCCATCCGCCGCCCGGCGCACCAGGGTGACAAAGAGGCTCGAACCAGGCTCGATCCGTCCGCCCGCATCGGTGGCGGTGATCAGGAGATAGGGCGCCTCGATGAGGTCGAACGCGCCCTGGCTCACGCTGTCCTCACGCTGCCCATTGCCGGAGTTCCAGCGGGTCGGCTCGATCTGCGGCGGCAGCTCGGCCGTGTCCTCGCGCAGGGTCAGGAGCGGCTCCGTCGCGGCGATGGCCCGCCGCGCGCCCTCGGCGGCTCGGGGCGGCTCGCTCCAGGTGCGCTGCGGCTCGGGGGCGGTGGCCCGGTCGCGGGCGACAAGCGAGAGGCCGGCGATCAGGGCCGCACTCAGCACAAGCTTGGCCGCCAACGGGCCACGGCGGCGCGGCTCCGGGGCAGACAGGGCGTGGAGATCGTCGAATTTGTCGGGGGCGTCATCCGGATGGGGGAGCATGCGCAGGCCTTCGTCGGGTCCGCGGGGCCTAACGAGCCCTCGCCGTTGTCCAACCTCTGCCTTGCCGCCAGCCACCGGCTGGTTGCGCAGGTGTCGCTCATCCTCGCAATTCTCGGCCTATGGTGAATCCGCGACCGCCGATTGCAGGAGCCTGTCACGTCTCCGCCGCTCTGGCACGCACCCGCCTCTTGACAGGCCGGCGCGGCAGGCATCTTGCTCCCGGCGTCTGACAGGCCCACCTCGACACCGAATCGGGCGGGCTCTTCAGCCTATGGAGTCTTCCCCGACGAAGGGCCCGCGCGGTGCGTCCGCCGGCCAGGGGAAGAGGCGGGCCGGTTGCATCCCGCCCGCGCAGCGGAGTTTGGTGAGATGGGTTACAAGGTCGCCGTCGTCGGAGCCACGGGCAATGTGGGCCGCGAGATGCTCGACATTCTGGCCGAGCGCGCCTTTCCGGCCGACGAGGTCGTGGCTCTGGCTTCGAGCCGCAGCCTGGGTCAGGAAGTCTCCTTCGGCGACAAGATTCTGAAGGTCAAAGCACTCGACACGTACGACTTCTCCGACACCGACATCTGCCTGATGTCGGCGGGCGGCGAAGCGTCGAAGGAGTGGAGCCCGCGCATCGGCCAGCAGGGCTGCGTGGTGGTCGATAACTCGTCCGCGTTCCGCTACGACGCCGACGTTCCGCTGATCGTGCCCGAGGTGAACGCCGACGCGATCACGGGCTTCACCAAGCGCAACATCATCGCCAACCCGAACTGCTCGACCGCACAGCTCGTCGTGGCGCTCAAGCCGCTCCACGAGGCCGCCACCATCAAGCGCGTCGTGGTCTCGACCTACCAATCCGTCTCCGGCGCCGGCAAGGACGCGATGGACGAGCTGTTCAGCCAGACCCGCGCCGTCTTTACCGCCGGCGAAGTCGTGCAGAAGAAGTTCACCAAGCGCATCGCCTTCAACGTCATCCCGCACATCGATGTGTTCATGGAGGACGGTTACACGAAGGAAGAGTGGAAGATGGTCGCCGAGACCAAGAAGATGCTCGATCCCAAGATCAAGCTCACGGCGACCGCGGTGCGCGTGCCGGTCTTCATCGGCCATGCCGAAGCGGTGAACGTGGAGTTCGAGCGCCCGCTCTCGCCTGAGCAGGCAACCGAGATCCTGCGCTCGGCGCCCGGCGTGCTGGTGATCGATAAGCGCGAGAACGGCGGCTACATGACCCCGCACGAGGCGGCGGGCGAGGATGCCACCTACATCTCGCGCATCCGCGAGGACGCGACCGTCGAGAACGGCCTGAACTTCTGGTGCGTCTCGGACAACCTGCGCAAGGGCGCGGCGCTCAACGCGGTGCAGATCGCCGAGGTGCTGGTGAACCGCAAGCTTTTGAATAAGGCGAAGCAGGCGGCCTGACGCCCGGCAGATACAGAGGCTTTGAAGCGCCGCCCCGACCGGGGCGGCGTTTTCGTTTGGGCGCCCCGTGCTGCTTGCAAAATAATGGCGCGGTATTTTGAGATAAAGAACTCAATTATTTCTCCGAAGAGGCAGAATTCGAGCTTCTTCTGCGACACAATGGCTTATTTACAGTACTGATAAATAGAGAGGCTGCTCGTTTGGCAGTAGGCCAAAAGGTATAGGAAATAAGTCCTAATCGCCAGATCGAAGTGACGGACCACGTGGCATAGGCTGGTGCGGAGGCTCTTCAGCGCTGGCATGAGGGGCATGAGAAGCCCCTGAGCTCTCTTGAGCGCGCTGCGGCTGATGTGTGTTCGGTGAGGCGTTGCGCCGCGCAAGATCCCTGATGCGGCTGGTTTCGAAGGCCCTTAGTTCGGCATGCAAGTTCATCATACGTGCGTATGCTGCTTCGACTTCATTGAGCTTAATCACTCGCCACTGCCCCATTGCGGCGCTGTCAACTTCATGAAGGCTAATGAACGCCCGTCCGCTGTCTAAAGTCCACCAGAGGCCATGGGCATAATTATTCCGACTAATAGAAATGGATTTAAACTCGTCCAAGACCCAATCGTACCAGCCGCTCTTATCGCTGTTCTGGCTTGATTGCTCCAAAAGAGAACGCATCACTTTGATACGGGCTTGCTGGCTGACGATGCTAAAAAAGACCTGTCTTGCAGGGGTGTTTCCGCCGAGCAAGTCATCCAGAACAGCGATCATGCCCTGTTCAAGAGACGGGAACGTTGTAATCACGCGCCCAATGGCCAGAATCATGGCTTCGTCATAGAGGCCCTGCTGATAGTGTCCGTCAGGAATATCGCTGCGCCACTTCTGGTTTGGTTGCCCGAAGCGAACGAGCGGCTTGGAGCGAGGTGTGTTCATGTTCAACCATGGTAACTATGGAGGATCGCTACGATGAACTCGGTCGGCCGCTGATGCATGGCGTTCGCGCGGTATTCGCTGCGATCATGCATCGCCGGGAGCGTTAGACTGTGGCGGGGACAGCGACCGAACCGGCCTAGGGCGTCTCTGCAAAGGGGTTCACAGGCTGGGTGGTCAGGCCCATGTGGGCTTGATGCGACGCTTTGAACTGACCGACGCGCAGTGGGAGCAGATCGCCCCGCTGCTGCCTCCG
>JAGTAM010000173.1 GCA_023422485.1 Pseudomonadota bacterium
CTTCACCGCATTGCCGGCATCGATCACCACCTTGCCCTTGAGCCCGGCGGCGTTCTCACGCCCCAGTTCCGGATAGGGCTTGTAGGGCACCGCGAACAGCACGGCGTTGCCGAAGGCAATCGCCTCCGCCGGGGTGCCGGCCCGCGATTGGGGCCCGAGCTCTTCCACGAGCGCCTTCAACTGCTCCGGATGGCGGGAGGCGAAGAACACCTCGTAGCCCGCCTTGATCCAGAGCCGGCCGAGCGTGCCGCCGATATTGCCCGCCCCGATGATTCCGATTTTTTTGGTATTTTCGGATTGCGCGAGAGCGGGCAGGGCCGGGAGCAGAAGCGTGCCGGCCAGCAGCGCCAGCACCCCACGCCGAACGGAAGACATCCCGAAAAGGTCAGACCGCATCGATGAAGGCCTCCATCTTGCGCCGCTCGGCGGCATCCGGCAGCCGCCCGGTCGCGGCGGCGAGGTTGTCCTCGACATAGGCCACCTTCGCCATGCCGGGGATCGGGCAGGTGACAGCCTCGTTGGCCAGCACGTATTTGAGGAAGAACTGCGCCCAGCTCCTGCAGCCGAACGCGGTCGCGAAGTCGGGCAGGGGCTTGTCCTTCACCGCCTTGAACAGGCGGTCGCGGCCGAAGGGCACGTTGACCATCACCGCCACCCCACGCTCGACCGCCAGCGGCAGGATGCGCTCGGCCGCCGCCCGGCTGTCGAGGGCGTAGTTCACCTGCACGAAGTCGAGCTTCTCCCGCTTCATCACCGTCTCGAGTTCGGGGAACTGCTCGTCGCGCCAGACCGTGACGCCGACGTAGCGGATGCGGCCCTTCTCCTTGAGCGCGCGCAGGACGGCGAGGTTCACCTCGGTATCGATGAGGTTGTGCACGGCGATGAGGTCGATCTTGTCCGTGCGCAGGCGCTGGAACGAGCGCTCCGTCTCGGCCTCCGACGCCTCCCGGCCGCGGGCCGCGACCTTGGTGGCGAGAAACACCTTCTCACGCAGGCCCTGGAGGATGAGGCCGAGGACGTCCTGCCGTGCCGTAGCTCGGGGCGGTGTCGATCACCGTTCCGCCCAGCGCCACGAAGCGCTCCACCGCCTCGCGCAAGGGCGCGGTGGCCTCGGGCGTCACCGCCACCTCGTAGCGGCGCGAGGTACCGATGCCCATGGCCGGCAAGCGCTCGCCGGAGGAGGGGATCGGCCGGGTGATCAGGGCGTCGGCGGCATGGGCCGGGCGCAACAGGGCCGGGGCGAGCCCCGCTCCGGCGAGGGCGGCGGCGGCCTGCAGGAGGATTCGGCGGGAAAGGAACGGAACGGGCGGCAGGACGGGCGGCATGACGGGGGGCATGGGCGCGGGCCTCCTTCGCGGACGGGCATGGCCCGAGCGAGATAGGGCGGAGAACCGGAAAGGGTCACGGGCGACGTGCCGTCACGGGCAAGCCGGCCCTGCGGCTTCATCGTTCCTGCATGGCGGCGGCGTATGGCTCCCTCCCCGCTTCGAACCACCGGGGCAGGCCGAGTGCCGAGGAGGGGTTTGACCATGCGGTCGTTCATGGCCCGGCACTGGAGCGGCGCACTCGGCACGTGGCTGTCGCTGCTCGCGACATGCGCCGTCTACTTGGCCGCCACGCTCGCCGTCGTCACCGTGGGCAGAGCCGTCAACGGCCCTCTCGCAACCGTACTTCTGATCGGCGCCTGGGCCATTCCGGTGCTCGCAGCGGTGATCGGAACGCTGCGTTCCGCGCTCCACGCGCTGCGCGAAGGCCGCAACCGGCCCGTGAACGCCCTGGGCGGGGTCGTGGCGATCCTCGTGCTCGGTCTCGCGCTCTACGGCGCGGCCCAGGATCTGCGGGGACTTCTGTTCGGTGCCTGACCCCGCCGGCTCGGCCTGCAGCCGAGTTGCGGGTCGACTCGCGTCCGCCGCGAACACCTCAGCCCGCGAACCGGGCGAACGTCACCGCCGTCTCGCCGTAGGGGCGCCGCTGCAGCTCCGAAAAACCGGGCGGCAGGACCGGGCCGGCCTCGGCGGCCTCCTCGACCAGGACCAGGGCGCCGGCGCTGAGCCAGCCGCCGGCCGCCGCCGCGGCGAGCGCCGCGGGGGCGAGGTTCTTCCGATAAGGCGGGTCGCAGAAGACGAGGGAGGCGGCCTCCGGGGCGGGTCCGAGCCGGGTCGCGTCGCGCTGGATCAGCCGGGCGCGGTCCCCGCAGCCGAGCGCGGCGATGCCCTCTCGGATCAGGGCGCCGGCCTGGCGCCCCTCATCCACGAAGAGCGCGCGGGCCGCGCCGCGAGAGAGCGCCTCGAAGCCGAGCGCGCCGGTGCCCGCGAACAGGTCGAGCACCACCGCGTCCTCGACCGCGTCGTCGTAGGCGTGGGCAAGGACGTTGAACAGGGCCTCGCGCAGGCGGTCGGAGGTCGGGCGGATGCCCTCCGCCTTCGGCCCGGCGAGCCGGCGCCCGCGCCACGCGCCGCCGACGATCCGCACGGGTCAGACCCTACGCGTCACCGCGCGGCGGACGGCCGGGACGACCGCCTCCGCGCGGACCCGGCTTGCCGCCGCCGGGACGGCCACCGGC
>JAGTAM010000183.1 GCA_023422485.1 Pseudomonadota bacterium
CTACGATGCCGGCCGCGGCGACTGGGCCACCGGTTTCGGCACCCAGATCGATTGCCCGCTGGGTGGTGCCGTCCACGTACTGCGCGCCGCTGTGCCGATGCTGCGGCCGTTCCATTTACTGGATTACACCGGCCAGCGCATGCCCGGCGGCAAGCAGCTCCTCACCTCGACCGCGGTCTTCCGCGCGGAAAACTACGCGGCAGGCTCGTGTTCATGAGGCTGCGCCGTCTGTTCCCTGCCGAGCATCCACTCACTCAGGCGCTCGTCCGGTTCGGCCGGGCGCAGGGCGGGGCGAGCGCCGTCGAGTTCGCCTTTATCGCGCCCGTCCTCCTGCTCCTGTTCGTGGCCACGATCGAAATCCCGCGGGCCATCGCCACCAACAATCGTCTCGCCCAGGCCACGATCACGATGGCCGACCTCGCCTCCAAGAGCGACTACGCTGACATCAACGACGTGTTCTCGGCCGCCCAAGTCGTGGCGGCCCCCTACAGCCTGACCGGCATCGGCGTCGTGCTGACGGCCGGGGGGGTCTATCAGGCTGGAAACGACTTCGTGGCCAGGGTCTGCTCCAGTGTCCAGCAGGGAGACACGGCCCGTGCCGTCGGCTCCGATATCGGTCCCCCGCCGGCGGGAACCGCGTCGAAGGGGGATCGCTTCGTCATGGCCGAGACGCGGCTGCCCTATCGGCCGCTGTTCTCCTTCTTCCCGTTCCTCAACGATTTGACGTTCACCGCAAAGACCGTGTGGCCGGTGCGCGAGGGCATCGCCAAGAACGGGCAGGTCGAAGTCGTCTTGCCGGGCGGAAATCCCTGTCCGGCGTGATCCCGGCCTGAGGCGTGAAACCTGCTTTCCGGGAGCCGGCGGCAGGCGTGCCCGTGTTCGAGCACGGCCCGTCGCCGCATTTGGCAAGACGTCGGTCGAGCGCAATCATTGTCAATCGTGCGTAAACCGTACCGTCACTGCTCCCTCGATGCCAAGTATGACCTATTAACTCGGGAGAATTACTCAGGGGATGGGGTCGGCGGGAGACGGGGCAAAAGTCACGATGGTGACGCGTGAGGCGAAGGGGAAGGCGAAATCAATCGGGTGGAGAAGGCCTCTTTCGGGCCTGTCTCGGGAGACTGACGGCTCGGTTGCGGTGATCTTCGGGCTGGCGGCCTCCGTCCTGATCGGCCTGGTCGGCGGCGCGATCGACTATGCCAAGGTCGTCTCCGCCCGCACGCATCTTCAGAGCGCGGTCGATGCCGGCGTCCTGGCCGGCGGCAATGCCCTCAAGCTGGTCGTCTCGAGCACCGATTCCATCGTCGGGTTGACGACCCAGACGATCCAGGCCGAGGCGAAGGCCGGCCCCAGCGCTCCGGTCTCGATCGAGGTCAGCGTCGCCGCCGACAAGACGAGCGTCGAGGCGCGCGCCGAACAGGTCATCAAGCTTACCTTCGGGACATTCGTTGGCATGGCGTCGATGCCGGTCTCCGCGCGGGCTCGCGCGAGCGTCGTCGGCCGGATGCGCCTGTGCATGCTGGCTCTCGACCCGGTGGCCGCCGGCGCGTTCAACCTGGAGCGCAACGCGCAGGTCACCGCCTACGACTGCGCCCTCTACTCGAACTCCACCAGCAGCGCGGGGATGGTCGGCCGCGACGGCGCGCTGGCGCGGGCCCAGACGATCTGCTCCGCCGGGGGATTCAAGGACGACCGGGCGAATTTCACGCCCAACCCGCAGACGAGCTGCCCCGTCATCCAGGACCCGCTCCGCAACCGCCCGGCCCCGCCGGTCGGCGACTGCGTGAACCTTCCCGAAATCCTCCGCCTCGCCGATGCGCTGACGGGCAAGAGCAAGGGGAGCAATGCCGTCGCGGAGTCGGTCACGCTCGATCCGGGCACCTATTGCGGGGGGCTGCACATCACCAAGAACGCGGTCGTCACCCTGCGGCCGGGCATCTACGTCATGAAGGACGGCCCGCTCATCGTCGACAAGAAGGCGACGATGACGGGCAAGGATGTCGGCTTCTACTTCAGCGGGAACAACAGCGGCCTGCTCTTCGACAAGAAGACCACGATCGAATTGTCGGCGCCGACGACGGGCGTGATGGCCGGCCTCCTGATGGCCGAGGACCCCACCGTCACCCTGCCGATCGATCCGGCCCTGGCCGTCGACCTGCTCCTCGGCGACGTGATCACGCCGACGCCTCCCCCGCTCAGCGCGACCAAGCCGATGCGGACCTACCGCATCATCAGCGACAACGCCCGCACCATGCTCGGGACCATCTATCTCCCGGCCGGCCGGCTCGTGATCGACTCCAAGCGGCCGGTGGCGGATCTCTCCGCCTACACCGTGGTCGTGGCTCAGCAGATCAACCTCTACGAGGGCCCGAACCTCTACCTCAACGCGGATTACAACCGCTCGAGCGTTCCGATCCCGAAGGGGGTCGGCCCGATCTCGGGGCAGCTCGTCATCAGTCAATGACATGCGCGATGGGTGCCGCAGCACCGATCCGGCTCACCGCGAGCCCCTTGCCGTGAGACCTTTGCCGCGAGACCCCTTCCGTGCGTAGCCCGTTCACGAACCCGATCCGCTCGCTGTCCGGACGGCTGGCGCTCGCCGTGGCCAGCGCCGTGGCGATCGCCCTCCTCCTCCTGACCGGCCTGTCGACCTGGCGCGAGGTCGAACGCTACGCCGCGGCCAAGCGCGAAGCCCTGCGGATGACCGCGCAGATCCTGGCCGCGAGCGCCGCGCAGGCGACGGCCCAGGGTGACGAGGCGGCGGCACAGAGCACCCTGCGGGCGATCGCCCACGGGCAGGCCTTGGTCTACGCCGCCGTCGAGCGGAGCGAGGGCGGCATCCTCGCCGAGCAGGGCATCGGCCTGCGGCTCTCGGACGACATCGACCTCGATCGGGGCTCCGTCTCGCCCCTCGATCTCATGACGACGCGGACCTTGCGCGTCTCGGTTCCGATCCTGGAGAACGCCCGCCCGATCGGGCGCGTCGTCCTGGTTTCGGACAACCGCGACCTGGCCGAGCGCATCACCGAGGTCGGTCTCACGGCCGCGCTTGCCGGGCTGCTCGCCCTGGCGCTCGGGCTCGCCGTCTCGATGGGGTTGCAGCGCAGCGTCACCCGTCCGCTGGCGGCGCTTGCCCGGACCATGGATGGAATCCGCCTCGGCCACGACTATTCCCGGCGCGCGGAAGCCGGCAGTGGCGAGGTCGGCGCGCTGGCCGAGAGCTTCAACGACCTCCTGCGGGCCGTAAACGAGCGCGACCGGGCGATCGCGCGTCACAATGCGGGCCTGGAAGAGGAGATCCGGCTGCGCACCCACGACCTGATCGAGGCCAAGCAATCCGCCGACGAGGCCAACGCGGCCAAATCCATTTTCCTCGCCACCATGAGCCACGAGATCCGCACGCCGATGAACGGCATGCTGGTGATGGCCGAACTCCTCGCCTCGGCCGATCTGCCGCCGCGCCAGCAGCGCTACGCCAAGGTCATCGCCCGCTCCGGCCAGTCCCTGCTTGCCATCATCAACGACATCCTCGATTTCGCGAAGGTGGAGGCCGGCCGCCTGGAGGTGGAGCGCATCCCGCTGAGCCCGCGCGACGTCGCCGACACCGTCGTGACCCTGTTCGCCGAACGCGCGGCGTCCGCGGGCCTCGACCTCGCGGCGCAGATCGACGGCGACGTGCCGCGCACCCTCCTCGGCGATCCGGTGCGGCTCGGGCAGGTGCTCGGCAATTTCGTCTCGAACGCGCTCAAGTTCACCGCCGCCGGCCATGTCCTGGTGCGGATGGCGATGGAGCGGGAGGCGTCCGGTCCGGTCCTGCGCATCGCCGTATCCGACACCGGCATCGGCATCCCGCAGGACCGGCTGGCGGGGATCTTCACCGCCTTCACCCAGGCCGACCAGTCGATCGCCCGCCGCTTCGGCGGCACCGGACTCGGGCTGTCGATCGCCGAGCGCCTGATCGGCGCCATGGGCGGCCGCGTCGGCGTCGAGAGCCGTGTTGGCGAGGGCTCGACGTTCTGGGCGCGCATCCCGGTGGAGGGCGCGGAGGGAGCCGAGGCGCCGGTCCGCCGCGCGCCCGCGGTGCCCGCCGCCATCCGCTTCGGTGCGCTCGGCGCCGCGA
>JAGTAM010000068.1 GCA_023422485.1 Pseudomonadota bacterium
CCACCGCGCCAGCCGCCGTAGCCGCCGCGCCAGCCGCCGTAGCCGGCACCCCGATAGAACCCGCCCCGGCCGGCGAACCCGCCGCCGAAACGCGGACCGCCGAAGCCGCCGCCCCGGAATCCACCGAAACCGCCGCCGAAGCGCGGACCGCCGAACCCGCCGCCGCGGAAGCCGCCCCCGAAACCGCCGCCTCGGAAACCGCCGCCGAAGCCCGGACGGGCATCGGCGGTTGCCGGGATCATCATCAGCGCGCCCGCCATGGCGGCCGATGCCAGAACAACCCTTTTCATCAGATCGTCTCCACCCGAGAGAGAACTTTGCCATCCCCCCGTTGGATCTGAACGCTCGACGGGAACAAACGGTCCCTGCGACCTCAGGTCCCAAACATCTCGGGATGCTACCGAACGGCTACGAGGCGCGGACCGGACGCTTGAATGCTGCCATGCTTTCGCGCGAGGAGGGCGCATCCGGCCGAGCCTGCTCCGGACAGGTGGCCGCCAGACAGGAACCGCCTGCCCGTGACGCGCCGCCCCGCCGTTCAGATCCCCGCCCTCTTGTCCGCTCTCTTGGCCGCGTTCGTTCTCGGCCCGCTCGCCCCCGCGCCGGCCCGGGCACAACCGGCTGCCGCCGCGGCCAAGGGGCCGTGCCAGCCGGTCGAGTTCGAGGGGCAGCCCTACACGGTCTGCACCGTCGATCTGCGGCGCGACCGCGTCCGGCTGTTCTGGCTCGGGGCGGACGGGCTGCCCTACGGCTCGCTGTCGAGCCTGGCCGAGCGGCAGGGCCAGCGGCTCAGCTTCGCCATGAATGCCGGCATGTACGACAAGGGGCAGGCTCCGGTCGGGCTCTACGTCGAGGACGGACGCGAGATGAAGGGCGTCTCCACCGCCAACGGACCGGGCAACTTCCACCTCAAGCCCAACGGCGTGTTCTACGTGAAGGGCGATCGGGCCGGAGTGCTCGACACCGCCCGCTACCTGCGGGCCAAGCCGGCCCCGGATTTCGCCACCCAATCGGGGCCGATGCTGGTGATCGAGGGCAAGATCCACCCGAAGATCTCGGAGGATGGCCCGAGCCAGAAGATCCGCAACGGCGTCGGCGTGCGCGACGGCGGGCGCGTAGCCGTGTTCGCGATCTCGGAGCGGCCTGTGACCTTCGGCGCCTTCGCCCGCCTGTTCAAGGACAGCCTCGGCAGCCGCAACGCGCTGTTCCTCGACGGCAGCGTGTCGAGCCTCTACGCGCCGGGTCTCGGCCGCTCCGACCTCAGCCGTCCGCTCGGGCCGCTGGTCGGCGCGGTGGGGCGGTAGAGGTTCGGTTCAAGATTCAACGCTGCCCGAAGGCCGCGCTCTTGAACAGGTCCTTGTACTGGTGCGGCTGGCTGCGCCAGTACTGCTTGGGCGCCCGCACCTGCGCGCCGAGTTCCGCCGCCGCGTGCCAGGGCCAGCGGGGATCGTAGAGCATCGCGCGGGCGAGCGAGACCGCGTCGGCCTTGCCCTCCGCCAGGATGGCTTCCGCCTGGTGCGGCTCGGTGATGAGGCCGACCGCGATGGTGGTGAGGCCGGTCTCAGCCTTGATCCGCTCGGCAAACGGCACCTGATAGCCGGGTCCGATCGGGATCTTCTGCGCCGGCGAGAGGCCGCCGGTCGAGACGTGGATGGCGGCCGCGCCGCGGCTCTTGAGCGCGCGGGCGAGTTCCAGCGTCTGATCGAGATCCCAGCCCTCCTCGACCCAATCCGTCGCCGAGACGCGCATCCAAACCGGCTTGCCCGCGGGCACGGCCTCGCGCACCGCCTCGAAGCATTCGAGCGGGAACCGCATCCGGTTCTCCAGGCTGCCGCCGTACTGATCCTCGCGGCGGTTGGAGAGGGGCGACAGGAACTGGTGCAGCAGGTAGCCGTGGGCGCCGTGCAACTCGACGCCGTCGATGCCGAGCCGCATGGCACGCCGCGCCGTGGCGACGAAGCCCTCGCGCACCCGCTTCAAGCCCTCCGCGTCGAGGGCGTGCGGCGACACCTCGCCCGCGCCGTGCGGAACCGCCGAGGGCGCTTCGGTAAGCCAGCCGTCGACGGCCTCCGGAGCGATCTGCGCGCCGCCCTCCCAGGGGGCCCGGCTCGATGCCTTGCGGCCGGCATGATTGATCTGGATCGCGACGGGAATCGGCGCGTAGCCGCGCACCGCGTCGAGCACGCGGGCCAGCGCCCGCTCGGTGGCGTCGTCGTAGAGGCCGAGATCGCCGGGCGAGATCCGCGCCTCGGGCGAGATCGCCGTCGCCTCCAGGGTGAGAAGCCCGGCGCCCGACTGCGCGAGCTGGCCGAGATGCATCAGGTGCCAGTCGGTCGCTGCGCCGGCCAGCGCCGAGTACTGGCACATCGGCGCGATGATGATGCGGTTCTCAAGCTCCAGGTCGTCCAGGCGCAGGGGCTCGAACAGGCGGGCAGACATCGGCAGGCTCCGGAGCGGTGGCGGCAATCGGCGGCCTATCTGGGATATGCGGGTCCCGGCCGCCAGCCCGGAACCGCGCATGGGGCACCCGAGATCCGTCTCGTGGACTTCCCCTGGCGGCCGCCTCCTCCATCTCCTCTCCCGTGCAGGGCGAGAAGGACCGTCGGGATGGGTTTGCTGGTCGAAGGCACGTGGCACGACAAGGGCTACGACACGGCCAAGTCCGGTGGGCGCTTCGAGCGCTCGGCCGCCGCCTTCCGCAACTGGGTGACGCCCGACGGCGCCCCCGGCCCCTCGGGCGAGGGCGGGTTTGAGGCCGAAGCAGGGCGTTACCACCTCATCGTCGCACTCGCCTGCCCCTGGGCACACCGCACGCTGATCGTGCGCCGACTCAAGGGGCTTGAGGCGGCGATCACCGTCTCCGTGGTCTCGCCCTACATGCGCGAGGAGGGCTGGGTCTTCGAAGCCGAGGAGGAGGGCGGGGTGCCGGGCTCGACCGCCGATCCGCTGTTCGGCGCCAAGCGGCTCTACGAGATCTATGTCCGGGCCAAGCCCGACTATTCCGGTCGCGTCACCGTGCCGGTGCTGTGGGACAAACGGCGCGAGACGATCGTCTCGAACGAATCGGCCGAGATCATCCGGATGCTGAACGGCGCCTTAGGCGCGGGCGGACCGGAACTCTATCCGGAGGCTCTGCGAGCCGAGATCGATCAGATCAACGAGCGCGTCTACGACCGGGTCAACAACGGCGTCTACAAGGCGGGTTTCGCCACCACGCAAGAGGCTTACGCGGACGCCTTCACCGCCCTGTTCGCCGAGCTCGACGCCCTCGAAGATCGACTCGACCGGCAGCGCTACCTCTGCGGATCATCGCTGACCGAGGCCGACATCCGCCTGTTCACCACCCTTGTTCGCTTCGATGCTGTCTATGTCGGGCACTTCAAGTGCAACCGGCGCCGGATCGCCGACTACCCCAACCTGTCGAACTACCTGCGCGACCTCTACGCCCTGCCGGGCGTGGCGGAGACGGTGAACCTCGACCAGATCAAGCGCCACTATTACGGCAGCCACGCCGGCATCAACCCGACGGGGATCGTGCCGCTCGGTCCCGAGCTTCACTTCGACGCGCCCAACGATCGCGCCCTTTGCTTCGGCGGTTGAACCGGGCCGCCTTGCAGGAAATATCCATCACGACAGACGGCACCGGATGCCGATCAGGAGGAACACCACGCCATGACGATCCGCTCGCGCGCCCCGCTTCTCGCGCTCCTCGGCCTGCTTGCAGCCGGCCCGGCCTCGGCTCAGCAGGGGGCGGAGGTGACGATGACCGGCCAGTGCGAGCGATTGGTGATCGGAGGCCTCGACATCACCCAGAACTGCAAGGAGCAGCTCGTCAACACGGTCTCGCGCGGGCGCACGACCTTCGACTTCGCGGCCTGGGACGGTCAGACCCTGAGCTTCAGCGGCTCAGGGGCGCAGCACGAGCAGACCGAGGAGACCGAGCAGCTCCAGCCGATCAGCCTCGTGGTGCCGGGCATGAAGAACAAGGACGGCATCGCCCGCAGCCCTGCCCCCGCGGTCGGCGCCTGCAAGTTCTCGAAACCCGAGCCCGGCAAGACCCGAATCGCCTGCGAGGCGACCTCGCAGGGCAAGACCTATGCGGGGGTGTTCGTGACGGAGACCAAGGCCGGCGTCGGGCCGGGCGGGGAAGCGCCGAAGGAGGGAGCGGCCGGCCAGCCCAGGCCCTGAATGGATTTCGTTCCCGGAAGGGGTTCGAAAACGTCTGGTCAGGTGCGTCCCGAAGCCCCATGTAACGGGCCCGGTGCGGTGCACGCGCCGGACGCGTTTCATGATTTCCGAGGGCTCCATGCTCGACGCCAACGCCGCCGCCGGCGCTCCCGCCGACGGCCTCATCAAGGACACCACCACGGCGGGCTTCCGGCAGGACGTCATCGCCGAATCGATGAACCAGCCGGTGATCGTCGATTTCTGGGCGCCCTGGTGCGGCCCGTGCAAGCAGCTCACGCCGGTCCTTGAGAAGGTGGTGCGGGCGGCCGGCGGCCGGGTGAAGCTCGCCAAGCTCAACATCGACGAGCATCCCGGCATCTGGCAGCAGATCGGCCAGCAACTCGGCCTGCAATCGATCCCCGCCGTGATCGCGATCGACCGTGGTCGCCCGGTCGACGCCTTCATGGGCGCCGTACCGGAATCCGAGGTGCGCGCCTTCATCGACCGGCTCGCCGGTCCCTCCGAGATCGATCAGGTGCTCGAAGAGGCCGCCGCGGTCGCCTCGGCCGGCGATCTCGCCTCGGCCTCCGAACTCTACGCCGCGGTGCTGCGCGAAGATCCGGAGAACCTCAAGGCCATCGCGGGCCTCGCCAAGACCCAGCTCGAACTCGGCGAGACCGAGAACGCCCGGCAGGTGCTGGCGATGGTGCCGCCGGACAAGGCCGAAGACCCGCTGCTCGCGGGCGTGCGCGCCGCGCTCGAACTCGCCGATCAGGCCGGGAGCCTGGGCGACCTCGCCGGCCTGCAGCGGCGGATCGAAGCCGATCCCAACGATTTCCAGGCCCGTTTCGACCTTGCATTGGGCCTCAACGCCGCCGGCAAGCGCGACGAGGCGGTCGATCAACTCGTCGCCATCGCCCGGGCCGACCGGAACTGGAACGAGGA
>JAGTAM010000186.1 GCA_023422485.1 Pseudomonadota bacterium
TCCCCACTGCGTGCTCCTGCTCGACGAGATCGAGAAGGCGCATCCGGATCTGTACAACATCCTGCTGCAGATCATGGATCACGGGAAGCTGACCGACCACAACGGCAAGCAGATCGACTTCCGCAACGTGATCCTCATCATGACGACGAACGCGGGCGCCGCCGACATGGCGAAGCCGGCGTTCGGCTTCGCCAAGACCAAGCGGGAAGGCGAGGACGTGGAGGCGATCAACCGCCTGTTCGCGCCGGAATTCCGCAACCGCCTCGATGCGATCATCTCGTTCGGCCACCTGCCGAAGGAGGTCGTGGCCAAGGTCGTCGACAAGTTCGTGCTCCAGCTCGAAGCGCAGCTTGCCGACCGCAACGTAACGATCGAGCTCTCGGACGAGGCCCGCGACTGGCTCGTGGAGAACGGCTACGACGACGCGATGGGCGCCCGTCCCATGGCCCGCCTGATCCAGTCCACGATCAAGACGCCGCTTGCCGACGAGGTGCTGTTCGGCCGCCTCAAGGACGGCGGCGCCGTCAAGGTCGTGCTGAAGAAGCCGGACGGCGAGGACGGCAAGGGCAAGGGCGAACTCGGCTTCGAGTTCCCCGCCGGCCCGGTGACGCCGAAGCCCGAGACGGACGTCGCCAACGCGGCCAAGCGCAAGCGCTCGAAGCCGCGCTCGGCCCCGCGGAAGAAGACGACCAAGCGGGACGGCGGCCCATCCGGGGGGGGCGCCTCGGGTGGCGGCGGTGTCCGCACCGTACCGAAGGTCCCCCTGAAAGTCTAAGGTCGCGGGATCGCCCGCTTGCACGTGTGAGTGACCTTGGAGGCCGGCGCGGGTTGCGTTCCTGCGCCGGCTCCCGGATATGGGCGGCGCCGCGCTTCGTCAGGGGGGCTGGCATCGGCCAGCAATGGGGGTAGCATGACGAGCGACGCGCAGGAGGAGCCCCTCACGCCTGTCGCGCCACAGCCGGCTCCGGCGCGGCCGAAGCCGCTGACGTCCCGCGAGAGACGCCGCCGCCGCCGCAAGGCCCGCCATCGCGGCGAGGAGATCCTCGGCTGGATTTTGGTGCCGGTGATCCTGTTCGGCCTGTTCTGGGGCGTGAACGCCGTCCTCGAGGCGATGGGCACCAGCCCGGGCGTGGTGTGGGATCAGCTCATGCAGGTGAAGGCCGCGCTCGAGAAGAAGATGTAACGCGAGCGCCCAACCCTACTCCGCCGCCGCCTTGCTCAGTCCGATCCGCCGCCAGATCGTGCTCAGGGCGTCCACGAGATGGTCGATATCGGCGGTGGAATGCAGCGGCGAGGGCGTGATGCGCAGGCGCTCCGTTCCGCGCGGCACGGTCGGATAGTTGATCGGCTGCACGTAGATGCCGAACTCGTCGAGCAGGGCGTCGCTGATCGCCTTGCACAGCACGGGATCGCAGACCATCACCGGCACGATGTGGCTGCGGTTGGACAGCGTCGGGATACCGGCCGTGTCCAGCGCCTGCCGCACTCGCGCCACCCGCTCCTGATGCCGCGCGCGCTCGACGCTGCTGGTCTTCAGATGGCGGATGCTCGCTGCGGCGCCGGCCGCGACCGCCGGCGGCAGCGATGTCGTGAAGATGAAGCCCGAGGCGAAGCTGCGCACGAAGTCGCAGAGTTGGGTCGAGCCGGTGATATAACCGCCATGGACCGCGAACGCCTTGCCCAGCGTTCCCTCGATCACGTCGAGCCGATGGGCGAGACCCATCCGCTCCGAGATGCCCCCACCCCGCGCGCCGTAGAGGCCGACCGCGTGCACCTCATCGAGGTAGGTGAGCGCTCCATGGGCCTCGGCGACGTCGCAGATCTCGTCGATCGGGGCGATGTCGCCGTCCATGGAATAGACCGACTCGAAGGCCACGAGCTTGGCCCGGCCGGGCTCGATCAGAGCGAGCTTGCGGTTCAAATCCTCCGGGTCGTTGTGGCGGAAGATCTGGCGCTCGGCCCTGCTCGAGCGGATGCCTTCGATCATCGAGGCGTGATTGCCCTCGTCGGAGAACACGACGCAGCCTGGAAGCTTGGAGGCGAGCGTGCCGAGCGCCGCCCAGTTCGAGACGTAGCCGGAGGAGAAGATCAGCGCTGCCTCCTTGTCGTGGAGGTCTGCGAGTTCCTGCTCCAGGAGCACGTGGTAGTGGTTGGTGCCTGAGATGTTGCGGGTACCGCCCGCTCCCGCCCCGCATCGGTCGATCGCCTCGTGCATCGCCCGCAGCACCGAGGGATGCTGGCCCATGCCGAGATAATCGTTGGAGCACCAGACGGTGACCTCGCGCTCACCGCCGGGGCTGTGATGCGTGGCGTAGGGGAACCGCCCCGCCTGGCGCTCCAGATCGGTGAAGACGCGGTAGCGTCCCTCCCGGTGGAGTCCGGTAATCGCGCTGCCGAAGAAGGCTTCGTAGTCCATGCCCGTCCTCCCCGATGTGGATTCACGTGTGCGGGCGGATCTCGCGTCCGCCTCATTTCATTCGCGCGGCACCCCTGTTTCCGGCACCTCGGTGCCGGGGGCCGCGCGGCCCGGCAGACTCCAGTTCCAGAGCGCCGCCGAGGGTAGCGGCAGCATCAGGAACCAGTGCTCCAGGGTGGCGAGCGCCGCGAGCGTCGCGAGCAGGGCAAAGCCCGTCACGGTCTGCGGCGCGGGCGCATCGCCGAGCGCCACGCGGGCGAGCAGGACCGTCGCGGCGGTGCCGAGCGTGACCGAGAGCGGAAACAGCGGGTTCATCGGCCGCCGGCTCAGGTAACAGGCAAGGTAGCCCAGATGCGGCGGCAGGAACTCGGCGTGAAGGTTGCGCACGCCGAGGAAGAGGTTGAGCCGCGCCGAGGCGTTCATCAGCGCGAGCAGGCCGTAGGTCCAGAGCGCCACCCGGTTCCCCTGCCCCCAGGTGAGGCAGAGGATGGCGAGCCCGCCGATCAGGATCGCGAATTCGTGCCACAGGCTCGTGGCGAGCGCGGCGAAGAAGCGGTCGAGCCCGCGCAGGTTCGGCGCGCAGGCGGCGGGCTTCGGGCCGGAGACGAAGCCCATATAGTAGCTCATCTCCTGCCAGCCCCAGACGACCACCGCGGCGGTGAAGCCGAGATAGGCGCCCGTCTCCGTGT
>JAGTAM010000217.1 GCA_023422485.1 Pseudomonadota bacterium
GGGTGGAGCAGCCCGGTAGCTCGTCAGGCTCATAACCTGAAGGTCGCTGGTTCAAATCCAGCCCCCGCAACCAAACCTCACACAACAGACAGCCGGACGGCACGGACGCCGGACGCACCAAACCGACAGGCCCGCAGGCTCACACCTCGCGGGCCGTTTGCCGTTTGCCGTTCCGCGCCCCCTTCCGGCACCTCCCCATCCACGCCGGACCCCGATCGCCGCGGTGCCGCCTCGCCATGACGCCCGCCGCAGCCGTGCGAACGAGAGGGGAGGGGACTTCCAGCTCGGCTGCCTTCGATCGAAAATGACCAGGCGCGAAACGCGCCGGTTTGGTTGGCGAGCTGCAAAAACGCGGGGGAGGGCAAGCGCTCCGCGACCTTGATGCCGCCCAGGTTGCCGGCAGGATGGCACCTTGATTCTGAGGCCTGTCCATGACCGCCTTCCGTACGCTTCTTCTGACGGCCGGCCTGCTCGTCGCCGGCACGAGCGGCTATCTCGGCTGGGCCCTGACCAGCGCAGAAGGCTATGAAGCGGGTGGCCGCGTGTTGAAAGCGCGCTACGGATTCCTCGTCATGCCGCATGCCGAGCGCCAGAGCCTGCGAAAGCTCGCGATGATGAAGGCGGCCGGCCAGTGCGAGTGGGAACTCGACGAAACGTTCTGGGCCCGTGTCTACCAGCTCTATGTCGGCGACGAGCACGGGGTGCGGGCGGCCGTCTATGCGGCGCTTCTCGATGAGCAGGAGCGTTACTTCCTGACGGATGCCGACCACCGCCGCTGCCAGGCGGCTTGGGCCCGCTTCGGCACGGGCGGCGCCGATGTTCCGGGCATCCTGCGGATCATCGGTGCGGAGAGTGCGGAGCCGGCCGAGAAGGTCCTGATCGACGTTCACGCCGAGGCGGCTGCGCCCTGATCCGGTACGCGGCTGGGAAGGCTCGGGACCTCGGGAATCGGGCGCGCCCACGTCGGCGCCAGTCCTAAAAAAGCCCCATGGCCGGGCCATTGCGAAAGGCCCGGTGAGGGCCGGATCGGTCTTGCCCGAACCGACGCTTCGCGCGACACGCAAGACCGCCATGCTCAAAACAGCCTTCGTCGCCGCGCGCGACCGCCAGCGCCTCTCGGAAATCGCTTCGGTCCTGATCGGCTTCGGGCTGACCAAGGTCGTCGATCGGCTCGGGCTGCACAACATCCCGCTCATCCCCCGCCGCACGCCGCGGGTCGATGTCACCCGGCTGTCGCAGCCGGAGCGGCTGCGCCGCGCCATCGAGACGCTCGGGCCGACCTTCATCAAGTTCGGCCAGATCCTGGCGAGCCGTCCCGACCTTCTCTCCCCGGTCTGGACCGACGAGCTGGAGAAGCTGCACAGCCAGGTGAAGCCGGTGCCGTGGGCGCTGATCGGCCCGCAGCTCGAGGCCGATCTCGGCGCGCCGCCGGAAGAGGTCTTTGCCGAGTTCGACCTCAACCCGATCGCCTCGGCCTCGATCGCCCAGGTCTACCGGGCGCGACTGCATTCCGGGGAGGAGGTCGTGGTCAAGGTCCTGCGGCCGGGTCTGCGCAAGATCATCGAGGCGGATCTGCGGCTGATGGCGCACGGCGCCCGCATCGTCGAGGCGGAATGGCCGGAGATGGCCCGCTACCAGCCTCAGGAGCAGATGCGCCACCTCGCCAATGGCCTCAACGGTGAGCTCGACCTGCTCAACGAGGCCCGCAACTGCGAGATGATCGCCGAGATCTTCGCCGGGCGCGACGACATCGTCATCCCGAAGATTTTCTGGGAATGGTGTTCCGAGCGGGTGCTCGTCCAGGAGTTCATCCACGGCGTCTCGCCCAACGACGCCGCCGCCCTGCGGGCGATGGGGGCGGACAAGAAGGCACTGGCCCAGAAGGGCTGCGACGCCTTCCTGCGCATGGCGCTGATCGAGGGCGTGTTCCATGCCGACCCGCATCCCGGCAACCTGCTGATCCTCCCCGACAACCGGATCGGCTTCATCGATTTCGGCATCGTCGGCCGGCTGTCGCAGAAGCGGCGCCAGCAGCTCCTCGTGCTGATCGGCGCCATGCTCAAGCAGGACGTCGATGGCCTGATGGCCACGCTCCTCGATTGGACCGGCACGTCGAACCCGGATTTGAGCAAGCTGGAGCAATCCGCCCAGAACTTCGTCCAGGCCCATTCCTCGATCCCGCTCAATCTCGGGCTGGTGCTCACCGATTTCATGACCATGGCCCGCGAGAACGACCTCGCGATGCCGACCGATCTCGCGATCCTGTTCAAGGGGCTCGTGACCGCCGACGGCGTGATGCGTCAGCTCGACCCCGGTTTCGACCTGTTCGCCGCCGCCGGCCCGACCGTGCGGGCGAGCATGCGCTCGCAATTCTCGCTGCGCGGGCTGATGCGCAAGGCCGAGTCGCTCGGCAGCGGGCTCTACGGTGCGGCCTCAGAGCTGCCGACGCTGATCCACCTCATGCTGGTGCGGCTCAAGCAGGGGCGCGTCACCGTCGAGATCGAGCTGAAGGGGATGGACAAGCTCGTGCGCGGCATCGAGCGCGGCGCGGCACGGGTCGCCGTCGGCCTCGTCGTGGCGGCCTTCGCCACTCAGCTTGCCCCGCGGCTGATCGATCTCGGCACGCCCGCCTTCGTTATCATCGGGATGACGGTCGCGATGCTCGGCATCGGCTGGCTGGTGCTGCTCAGCCGCGACCGCTGAGTCGGGCGCGGATCGGGCGCGGCCTCCGCCCGAGGGCGGGGGCCGTGGCCGTCCGATCGATTCGATGGTCCGTTACAAGGGACGCGGGGTCAGGCCCGGACGACGGGCTTGGCCTTGAGAGCGGCGGCCAGCGCCTTGAGCTGACGGTCGAGGTCGGCCAGTTCGTTCAGGGCGATGGTCTTGTGGCCCGCCTTGACCGCGCGCTCGATGTCGCTGACCTGCGAGGAGGCCATGCGCTTCAGTTCGGTCGCGAGTTGGTCCCTGGTCATCGGCGCTCCTTTCATCACCAGGCTCGATGGGCCGGTGATAGGGCTTCAGGCTTAACCGGGGGTTTTCTCGGCGGCCTTCGCGTTCACCGTTTCGGTCGGCCGGATCGACCACCAAGTAGGCTGCCGAGGGCCAGGGCGGCCCCGGCGCCGAGGACGGCCACGCCGATTCCGCTCAAGGTCGAGGCCGAGGGCAGGCGCTTGCGTTCGAGCCAGCCGCCGTCCGACCCTGTGCCGTCCCGGACCGGCCTGCGCAGGGCGCCATAGGTCTTCGGCGCGGGCCCGGCACGCTCGAGCGTCCGGTTGAGGGCAACGCCCATCAGGTGCTCGGTCGGACCGGGCGCGAGAGCGTAGGCCACTTGAGCCGCGCGGGCCGGCCAGCCCACCGCGATCTCGTCGCGGGGATGGCGCACGACGTGGACGAGGGTCTCGGCCACCTCCTCGGGCGCGTAGAGCATCGGGCCGGGATCGAGGGTGCGGCCGGAGACGTTGGCGCCGTGCACGAAGCCCGGCGTGTCGACCATCGCCGGAAACACTGCGCAGACATGGATGTGAGCGTGGCGCCGCAGTTCCTGGCGCAGGCTCGCCGAGAAGCCGCGCAGGCCGAACTTGCTCGCGGTGTAGGCGGCGGCGAAAGGCGCCGGCGCCCAGCCGCCGAGCGACACCATGTTGACGAGGATGCCACGCCGCCGTTCGAGGAAGCGGGGCAGAACGGCGTAGGCGCCGTGCATGGCGCCGAACAGGTTCACCTCGACGGTGCGGCGATGCAGGTCGAGCGGCGCATCCTGGAACGGGCCGAACACGCCGGTGCCGGCATTGTTGATCCAGGCATCGATCCGGCCGAAGCGATCCTCCGCCGCGCGGGCCAGGGCCTCGACGGCCTCCGGGGCGGTGACGTCGGTGGGGACGGCGAGCGCCGCCGGACCGATCCGGCCGCATTCCTCGGCGAGCCGGTCGAGCAGGTCCCGGCGCCGGGCCGCGACGACGACTTGCGCGCCTTCCCGCGCGAAGGCCAGCGCCGCGGCGCGGCCGATCGGCGTCGTCTTGCCGAAATTCTTCACCTTCTCCTCGGGCATGGTCGAGGGGATCAGCGGCGTCCAGATCGGGCCGGGCGCCACCGCATTCACGCGGATGCCCTTCTTCGCCACCATGGCGGCGAGACCCGCCGTGAAGTTGGAGATGGCGCCCTTGGTCGCCGCATAGG
>JAGTAM010000287.1 GCA_023422485.1 Pseudomonadota bacterium
GTTCCGGACTTCGCGGCGGGCCCGGGGCCACGCGGTTCAAGCCTCAGGCGGCGGCAGCCCGCGGCTGCACCTCGGCGAGATAGTCGTCCATCAGCGCCTTGGTCAGCGCGCCCGGCGTGAAGCGATAGGGCCCGATCTCGGAGACCGGCGTCACCTCGGCGGCGGAGCCGGTGATGAAGCACTCGGAGAAACCCGTCATCTCCTCGGGGCGGATGCGCCGCTCGACGACCTCGATCCCACGGCGCTTGGCTAGCTCGATCACGGTCTGTCGGGTGATGCCGTTGAGGAAGCGGTCGGCCAGGGGCGTGTGGATCACGCCGTCAACGATGAAGAACACGTTGGCGCCGGTGCACTCGGCGATGTTGTCTTCCCAATCGAGCATCAAGGCGTCGGCATAGCCCTTGTTCTCGGCCCGGTGCTTCGAGATCGTGCAGATCATGTAGAGGCCCGCCGCCTTCGAGGTGGAGGGCGCCGTGCGCGGATCGGGCCGGCGGTAATCGGCGATGTCGAGGCGGATGCCCTTCATCTTGGTCGCCGGATCGAAGTAGCTCGGCCATTCCCAGGCGGCGATGGCGAGATGGATGGTGTTCTTCTGCGCCGCGACGCCCATCATCTCCGAGCCGCGCCACGCCACGGGGCGAAGGTAGGCGTCCTGAAGGCCGCTGGTCGCTAGCACCTGGGCCTTGGCCGCCTCGATCTGATCGACGGTGTACGGGATCTCGAAATCGAGGAGCTGGGCCGACCGGCGCAGGCGCTCGGAATGCTCGCGGCTCTTGAAGATCCGGCCGCCATAGGCCCGCTCGCCCTCGAACACCGACGATCCGTAGTGGAGGCCGTGGCTCAGCACGTGGATCTTCGCCTCGCGCCACGGCACCATGGCGCCATCGAACCAGATCGTGCCTTCGCGCTCATCGAAGGGAATCACGGACATTTTTCGAAGTTCCTCTGCGCGGCCTCGGCGAAGCACGGGGTCGCAGGGTGGGGCAGGAGCCGGAGCGGGGACGCAGGACAAGGCCGCGGGCCGCTCTACCGGCAGGGTTGACGGGTAGCAACGGGGCTGAGATATGTCAACAACACTGACTTATCTTCTCGAGGCTTCCGAGGCCTCCCGAAGCCTTGCGATCGACCGACGCCCGACGAGGTTTTCACGACGTGAGCCGTGCGATGACGCCAGATGCCGACACAGCGGTACAGGCTTCCTGTGAAACGCCTCGCCCGGCTTGCCATGCGGCGGGCGGCGATAGCGACGACCTGATCGAGCTTCTGTTCTTCGCCTACCGCGATTTCGTCGGCGATCCCGACCGGATCCTGGCGCAGTACGGCTTCGGCCGCGCGCATCACCGGGTGCTGCACTTCGTCGATCGCTATCCCGGCCTCACCATCGCCGAACTCCTCGATATCCTGCGCATCACCAAGCAGAGCCTCAACAGGGTGCTGAAGGACTTGATCGATCAGGGCTATGTCGAGCAGCAGACCGGCACGAGCGACCGGCGTCAGCGGCTCCTGTTCTGCACCCCGTCCGGCCGCGCGCTGACGGCCGACCTCACCCAGGTTCAGGTGCGCCGAATCGTGCGGGCGCTCGATGCGCCGGCCGAGGAGGACGAGGCCGAGGGCGGTCGCGGAACCCGTGCCGCCTCCGCCCAGGATTTCCTGCTGGCGATGATCGAGCCGGCGGAGCGCGCCGCGATCCGCCGGCTGATGGCACGCCGCGCGACGGGGCGTGCCTGATGTCGGTCGAGACCGCCGTGAAGGCGCGCCCCGAGCTTCCGGACCACGCGCCCCACATCCTGCTCGTCGACGACGACCGGCGGGTGCGCGAACTCCTCTCCCGCTTCCTCTCCGAGCAGGGGTTCCGCGTGACGGCCGCCGCGAACGCGGCCGAGGCGCGCTCTCGCGGCCAGTGCTTCGTGTTCGATGCCCTCGTGCTCGACGTGATGATGCCCGGTGAGAGCGGCTTCGACTATGCCCGCTCTGTGCGCGAGACCTCGCGGGTGCCGATCCTGATGCTGACCGCCCGCTCCAACCCGAACGACCGGGTGACGGGCCTGGAGATCGGCGCCGACGATTACCTGCCCAAGCCCTTCGAGCCGCGCGAATTGATCCTGCGGCTCAACAACATCATTCGCCGCCACGCCGCCCCGGAGGCGCGAGGCCCCGGCGATGCGTCAGTCAGCTTCGGTCCCTTCAGCTTTCGCGCCGACCGCGGCGAGTTGCGCCGCGAGAACGAACCGGTGAAAATCACTGAGCGCGAGCGCGAGATCCTGACCATGCTGTCCCAGGCGCGGGGCGGCAATGTCGAGCGCGAAACACTTGCGGGCAATGGCGGCCTGGCGGCTGAGCGCACCATCGACGTGCAGATCAACCGCCTGCGTCGTAAGATCGAGCCGGATCCGGCCAATCCGAGCTTCCTGCACACCGTTCGCGGCGTCGGCTACCGCCTCGCCATCGATTGAGGATTTCATGGCGGCCCCCGCCGGCCTCTCCTCGAGCGAATCCCGGCCCGAACCCCGCCGGGCCGGCGCGCTCGCGACCGCGTTCGGCCGGATCCGGAGAGGGTGGCGGCGCCTCAGCCGGGTCATCGGCGACGCCCTGCCGAAGGGCCTCTATGCCCGCTCGCTGATCATCATCATCGCACCGATGGTGCTGCTCCAGTCGGTGATCGCCTACACCTTCATGGAGCGGCACTGGCAACTGGTGACCCGCCGGCTCTCGGCGGCCGTCACCGCCGACATCGCCGCGCTGATGGACATCTACGAGTCCTATCCGCAGGACAAGAACGCGGAGACGCTCTCGCGCATCGCCGGCGAGCGGCTGAACCTCGACATCGACATCCTGAAGGGTGCCAAGCTGCCGAGTCCGGGGCCGCGGCCGTTCTTCTCGATCCTCGACGAGGTGCTCTCTGAAGAGATCCGCCGCCAGATCCGGCGCCCGTTCTGGATCGATACGGTGGGGCGCTCGAATCTCATCGAGATTCGCGTGGCAATTCCCGAGGGCGTGATGCGGGTCACCGCCCGGCGCAACCAGGCCTACGCCTCGAACTCGCACATCTTCCTCTTATGGATGACCGGCTCCTCGCTGGTGCTGCTCGGCGTGGCGATCCTCTTCCTGCGCAATCAGATCAAGCCGATCCTGAGGCTCTCGGCGGTGGCGGAGGGGTTCGGCAAGGGCCGCGAGATCGAGTTCAAGCCCCGCGGGGCCCGCGAGGTCCGGCAGGCGGGCCACGCCTTCATCGAGATGAAGCGGCGCATCGAGCGCGCCATGGAACAGCGCACGGCGATGCTCAACGGCGTGAGCCACGACCTGCGCACCATCATCACCCGCTTCAAGCTCTCTCTCGCCCTGGTCGAGCAGACGCCGGAGGTCGAGGATCTCCAACGCGACGTGGACGAGATGAGCCGGACGCTGGAGGGCTATCTCGCCTTCGCCCGCGGCGACTCCGCCGAGACCGCCGCCGAGACCGACATGCGGGTCCTGCTGGAGGATCTGCGCAGCGACGTCGAGCGGCTCGGCGCCCATGTCGAGGCGGTCGAGATCGAGGGCAGCCCCCTCGTCACCGTGCGGCCGGACGCCATGCGCCGCTGCCTGTTCAACCTCGCCGCCAACGCCGCGCGCTACGCCGACACGGTCGCGATCTCGGGCAAACGCGAACACCGCGCCTTCCTCGTCGCGATCGACGACGACGGGCCCGGCATTCCGGTCGAGAGCCGCGAGGAGGTGTTCAAGCCGTTCGTGCGGCTCGACGACGCGCGCCAGGATGCCGGCGGCTCGGGGCTCGGGCTCGCCATCGCCCGCGACATTGCCCGCGCCCATGGCGGCGACGTCGCGCTGCACGACAGCCCGCTCGGCGGTCTGCGAGCGACGGTGCGCATCCCGGCTTGATCGACGTTTGCTCGGGCCCTGCGCCGTTGAATCGCTCGTAGATTCTGAAGCGCGGGAGTTTCCTCCGGCGGAACGGCGATGCTAAGACCGCTCCGCATTATTGTTCGGACCGCGCCGCGGTCCCTCAACGAACGCGAGTGACGTCGAATGAATCCGCTGGTGCCGCTCTCCATCGTGCTGCTCATCCCGATCGCGGCCGTCTGCGCCGTGCTGTTCACGGATACGGGGATCGAGCCGGCCCTGTTCTACGCGGCGGTCAAGACGTTCGCGATCCTGTTCGTCGTCGGCGGAGCGATCTCGTTTGCCGCCAGCCGGCTGGCCGAGCGCACCAACGGCTGACATCCGGCGCCGACCGGCGCTTGAGGGAAGGTCGAGGCCATGCTGCGGATCGTGCCTTCCTTCGGCCGGATCGGCGAGGAGAACGCCTTCGCGGTGCTCGCCCGCGCCGGAGCGCTGGCGGCACAGGGGCGCGACATCGTCAATCTCGGCATCGGCCAGCCGGATTTTCCGACGCCGCCTCATATCGTCGAGGCGGGCATCAAGGCGTTGCGCGACGGCCATCACGGCTACACGCCGGCCGTCGGCATTCCGCCGCTGCGCGAGGCGGTGGTGCGGGATCTCCATCGCCGTCACGGCGTCGGCGTCTCGCCCGATTCGGTGATGATCGTGCCGGGCGGCAAGGTCACCATGTTCATGGCGATCCTGATGTTCGGCGAGCCCGGCGCCGAGATCCTCTACCCCGATCCCGGCTTCCCGATCTACCGCTCGATGATCGAGTTCACCGGTGCAACCCCGGTGCCGGTGCCGATCCGCGAGGCCAACGGCTTCGCCTTCTCGGCTCAGGAGACGCTCTCATTGATCACGGAGCGCACACGCCTCCTGATCGTGAACTCGCCGGCCAATCCGACCGGAGGCGTCACGCCCAAGGCCGAGTTCGATGCGCTCGTCACAGGTCTCGCGGCCCATCCCGGCATCGCCGTCCTCTCCGACGAGATCTACGGCACCATGACCTATGATGGGCAGACGCATGTCTCGCTGCTCGCCTATCCCGAGATCCGCGACCGGCTGATCCATCTCGACGGCGCCTCGAAGACCTACGCGATGACGGGCTGGCGGCTCGGCTGGTCGGTCTGGCCGAAGCCCCTCTACGACGCCGCCCGCAAGCTCGCGGTGAACTCCTTCTCCTGCGTCAACGCCGCGACGCAATGGGCCGGGGTCGCCGCCCTCGACGGTCCGCAGGACTGCGTTGCGGCTATGGTCACCGAGTTCGACCGGCGCAGACGGCTCATCGTGGACGGCCTGAACCGCCTGCCGGACGTCTCCTGCATCACGCCGAAGGGCGCGTTCTACGCCTTCCCGAACATCGCCCGGACGGGATGGAAGGCCAAAGCCCTGGCGACCGCGCTTCTCGACGAGGCGGGCGTCGCGGTGATCGGCGGACCGGATTTCGGTGTCCACGGCGAAGGGTATCTGCGCCTCTCCTACGCCAACTCCGCCGAGAACATCGGTCGTGCCCTGGAGCGAATGGGACTGTTTCTCTCCGAGCGCCCGCCCGTCTGACACGGCGGAAGCATCCGTGTCGTCGTACGATAGCTTCCGAGAAGCTCCGCCTACGATTCAGGCAGATTCGGACAAACTCGGCCTTTCTCGATTTTCCATGCATCCGAATTCGAGGCTCGGGCGTTACTGGCCCATGCTTCGCTGCGCTCCGGTCGCGGCGGACGTCATAACGACGGAGTCACCCGAATGAAGATCAAGACCCTTCTCGCCGCCTCGGCCATTGCCCTTGCTCTGCCCATGGCGGCTCAGGCTCAAGGCACCCTGCGCGGCGCCGAGCGCGGTGCTGAAGAAGGCGCGGCGGCGGCTGGCCCGATCGGCGGGATCGTCGGCGGTGCGGTCGGCGCGGCCACCGGCACGATCGGCGGCATTCTCGGTGTCGAGGATCGCCCGCGCTTCCGTTCGTATGTCCGCGAGCGCAACGTCCGCTCTTATGACTATGACGGCCGCGTCGTGGTCGGCACCACCCTGCCGTCCTCGGGCGTGACCTATTACGATGTCCCGAACGAGTACAACGTGACCCGCGGCACCCGCTACACGGTCGTCAACGATCGTCCGGTGCTGGTCGACGGGCGTCACCGGATCATCGAAGTGCTCGACTAAGCATCCAACCTATAGGC
>JAGTAM010000322.1 GCA_023422485.1 Pseudomonadota bacterium
GACCAGTACCACATCGACATCCTCACCGCGCATTTCGTGCTGAACCCGGATCGGTTCGACGTGGTGGTGGCCTCGAACCTCTTCGGCGATATCCTCTCCGACCTCGGGCCGGCTTGCACCGGCACCATCGGCATCGCCCCTTCGGGCAACATCAATCCGGACCGGCTCTTCCCCTCGGTGTTCGAGCCGGTGCACGGATCAGCCCCCGATATCGCAGGGCAGGGGATCGCCAACCCGATCGGCCAGATCTGGTCGGGGGCGATGATGCTGGAGCATCTCGGCGAGCGCGCGGCCGCGGCCGAGATCGTCGCCGGCATCGAGCGGGTCCTCTCCGAACAGGCGCTTCGCACCCGCGACCTCGGCGGCAGTGCCGACACGCAGACATGCGGCCGCGCGGTCGAGCAGGCGTTGGGGTGAGGCAGCGATGAGACCCGTCGTCGTCACGGTGGCGATCACCGGTTCGGTCGCGCGCAGGGCCGACAACCCGACCGTGCCGATCACGCCCGCCGAGCAGATCGAATCCACCCACGCCGCCTACGAAGCCGGCGCGGCGCTGGCGCACATCCATGTGCGCGCGGACGACGAGAGCCCATCGCTCGATCCCGAGCGCTTCCGCACAGTGCAGGCCGGCATCCGCCGGCACTGTCCGGACATGATCGTGCAGTTCTCGACCAGCGGGGTGGGCTCCGACCCTCTGGAACGGGGCGCCTGCCTGATCCACCGGCCGGATATGGCCTCGCTCACCACGGGCTCGGTCAATTTCGGCGACGGGGTCTACGAGAACCCGGCCGCCTCGTTCACGGCGCTCGGGCAACGGATGCGGGAGGAGGGGGTCTTTCCGGAGATCGAGGTGTTCGACCTCACCCACATCCACAACGCCCGCCGCCTCGTGGACGAGGGCGTGATCGGCCCCGCTCCTCACCTGCAGTTCGTGATGGGCATCCGCAACGCCCTGCCGCCCGATCCGCACCTGCTCGACATCCTGCTGGCGGAGACCCGGCGCCTGCTGCCGGGCGCGACCTGGGGCGCCTTCGGCATCGGCCGTTTCCAGAGCCCGGTCATGGGCTGGGCACTGGCGCGGGGCGCTCAGGGTGTTCGCACCGGCCTGGAGGACAACGTTCGCCGCTCGAAGGAGCGGCTCGCCGACGGCAATGCCGATCTCGTCCGTCTGGCCGCGGAGATCTGCGCCGAGCACGGCGCCCGTCCGGCGACGCCGGCCGAGGCGCGGGCGATGCTGCGCCTCGGCTGAGCGACTTCCTTCAGGCCAGAGCGGGGCGCGCCTTGCGCCCCAGAGCCTCCTCGACGGTGCCGTCGCCGTCGAGGTAGCCGTGGCGCTTGGGGTTCGGCATCAGCAGCGAGGCGACGAACGCGACCGCCAGCATCACGGCGACGTACCAGAAGAAGCTGCTCTCCGCGCCCGCCCGCTTGAGCCAGAGCGCGACCGCCTCCGCCGTTCCGCCGAACACCGAGTTGGCAACCGCGTAAGACAGGCCGACGCCGAGCGCGCGCACCTGCGTCGGGAACAGCTCGGCTTTCACGATCCCGCTGATGCCGGTGTAGAAGCTGATGACGACGAGCCCGATCATGATCAGGCCGAAAGACAGGACCGGGTCGGTGGTGGCGCCGATCGCCAGCATCAGCGGCACGATCATCACCATGCCGAGCCCACTGAACAGGATCATGCTCGTCTTCCGGCCGATCCGGTCCGAGAGCCAGCCGAAGAAGGGCTGGATGACCATGTAGACGAACAGCGCCACCGTGGTGACCTGCGAGGCGACCACCTTGTCCATGTGGGCGGTGTTGACGATGTATTTCTGCATGTAGGTCGTCAGCGTGTAGAACGCGAGCGACCCGCCGGCCGTGAAGGCGAACACCACGGCAAAGGCGCGCCAGTGCTTGAACAGCCCGGCGAGGGTGCCCGAATCCTTCGAATCCTTGTTCTCCTCGCTCATCGTCTCGGTGAGCGAGCGGCGCAGGAACAGGGCAACCACCGCGGCCAGTGCCCCGATGACGAAGGGGACGCGCCAGCCCCAGGCGGTGAGCTGCTCCGCCGTGAGCAGACCCTGCAGAACGACGAGCACCAGCGAGGCGAGGAGCTGGCCGCCGATCAGCGTGACATACTGGAACGAGGCGTAGAAACCGCGCTGCCCCTTGGCGGCGACCTCGCTCATATAGGTCGCGCTGGTGCCGTACTCGCCGCCGACGGAGAGCCCCTGCACCATGCGGGCGAGGACGAGCAGCACCGGCGCGAGCGTGCCGACGGTGGCGTAGGTCGGCAGCAAGGCGATGGCGAGCGAGCCGCTGCACATCATCAGCACCGAGATCATCAGCGAGGTCTTGCGCCCGAGCCGGTCGGCGATGCGTCCGAACAGCCAGCCGCCGATCGGCCGCATGAAGAAGCCCACCGCGAACACCGCCGCCGTATTGAGCAATTGGCTGGTGCTGTCGCCCTCGGGAAAGAAGACCGGGGCGAAATAGAGAGCGAAGAAGGCGTAGCAGTAGAAGTCGTACCACTCGACGAGATTGCCCGACGAGGAACCGACGATCGCCATGATGCGCCGGCGGCGGTCGGCGGCATCGTCCCCTGTCGCCGCCGTCGTGGTGATGTCCGGCATGCGTTTCCCCTGTCGCTTCAGCTCTCGGGCGGCGATGAGGCTCGTGAAGCTAAGCGCCGGATCGGCAGCGACCAGCCGCCAACGCTGCACAGGTCCTCGCTGATGTCAGTCATTGATCCGCTGGAACGCGCCGATGAATCGGGCGCGTCAGGGGAGGTCGGCGGGCATGCCGCGCCCATGACGCCATAGGGCGCCCCGTCATGCCGGCGGCTCGTACTCCGGCGCCGGCTCAGCCGTGCAAATAAACATCACACTCTACATACTTGAATGCAAACACACATCATATCGATCGGAAGCAATTTGGCAGAGCCGTAAGGCAACCCTCGCGCATTCACGGCGCTTTGCCCGAACAACTGTTCCTCATGCGTCTTCTGGGAACGGTTTTCGCGACATCGCCGTTGCGAACCGGGCTTCGGCGTCACGTCGGCGGCCGGCAGAAGACAGGGACGGAACATGACCAAGTTCTTTCGCAGTACGGCGACGGCCGCAATCCTCGTGCTCGGCGCGGCGACCGCTCTGGCCCAGGGCGGAGGCGCCGGTGGTGCCGGTGGTGCCGGCGGAGGCACGGGCGGCGGTACTGGCGCGGGCGGTGGCGCAGGAATGGGAGCCGGCGGCGCGGGCGGTGCCGGTG
>JAGTAM010000548.1 GCA_023422485.1 Pseudomonadota bacterium
GCGCCTGCGGCACCGACGTCGCCTGCCTCACGGCGGTCTACGAGGGAAGGCTCAAGGTGCTGCGGGGGGTGCTGTCGGAGTTCGCCAAGCAGGGCGGGCAGTAGGACCTCAGGAATCCGGGGTTCGAAGGGCGAGCCCTTCGCGAGTCCAGGGCAGAGCCCTGGGAAGACCCGTCGGGCTCTGCCCGACACCCGCCGAAGGGATGATCCCGTCGGGATCCCATGACCGGACCCTCTCTCGCGACGCGGTCCCCTACAACCGCGCCAGCAACCGCTCCGCCAGTGGGTTCTCCGCCGCGAAGGCGTAGTCGATCCGCCGCACGGTCACCGCCCGCGCCCCGGCCTGCACCAGGGCGTCGGAGAGGTCGAACACCGCATCCACGGGGCAGCGCATCACGATCTCGCCGTCGGCGCCGCGCGGGGCGCCGTAGGGGAGCTCCGCCTCGTGCAGGCCGGCGAGGGTGGCGAGATCGATCCCGCCGGTCTCGGGCAGCGCCGCGCGCACCTCGCGGGTGGTGCGGGCGCGTTCTTCGGCCGCGATCCGGCCGAGCACGGTGCGCAAGGCGGCCCGCGCCGTCTCGCCCCAGGGCGCCTTGAGCGAGGCGACGAGGTTGGCCTCCGAGCGCAACATCACCCCGTCGTCGAGAACCTTCAGCGCGTTGGCCGCCAGCGTGGTGCCGGTGGTGGTGATGTCGACGATGATCTCCGCCGAGCCCGCCGCCGGGGCGCCCTCGGTCGCCCCCAGGCTCTCGACGATGCGGTAATCGGCAATCCCGGCTTCCGCGAAGTGACGGCGCGTCAGGTTCACGTATTTGGTGGCGATGCGCATCCGCCGGCCCTGGCGCAGGCGCATCTCGCTCGCGACCTCGTCGAGGTCGCTCATGGCGCGGACATCGATCCAGGCCTGCGGCACCGCCACCACCACGCTGGCATGGCCGAAGCCGAGCGGCGTCAGCAGCTCGACGCTCGCCCCCGGGTCGGGCAGCATCTCGCGGATCAGGTCCTCGCCGGTGACGCCGAGATGGGCCGCGCCGCTGGCGAGCTGGCCGGCGATCTCCGAGGCCGAGAGGTAGCGCACCTCGACGCCGGGCAGCCCCGCGAGCGTGCCGCGATACTCGCGCCCGCCCGCCTTCTGCACCAGCTTCAGGCCCGCGCGGGAGAAGAAGGCGCTGGCATTCTCCTGCAGCCGGCCCTTGGAGGGGACGGCGAGGACGAGAGGGGAATCGGTCACGCGACAACTCCTCCGGCGCTTCCATCCGCCTTGCCGTCGGCGCAGCGCGATAGCCAGAACGCGCAGCCCACCGCCGGTAGCGGCACCGGGCTGCCGAGCTGCTGCAGCAGGCCGTCGTAGCGCCCGCCACCGACCAGGGTCGGGCCTCCTGCCGAGCCGGTCACCTCGAAGATGAAGCCGGTATAATAGTCGAGGTTGCGCGCGAACCCGCCGCTGAAGCGGAAGCGCTCGACCGCCAGGCCCCGCGCGGCCATGAAGCCTGTGCGCTCCTCGAACAGGGCAAGTGCGGCCTCCAGCCCCTCGTGGGCCAGCCCCGCCTCGCGGGCGAGTGCCCGCACCGCCGCCGCCGCCGCGTCGGGATCGCCGGAGATCGCGCAGTAGCGCTCGATCAGCTCGCGGTTGCCCGCGTTGAGGCCGGCACCCCCCTGCGCCTGCGCCGAAGCCTTGGCGAGGAAGCGCTCGGCAATCGCCCCGGCGCTGCGCCCGCCGACCTGCGAGATGCCGGCGATCGACAATACGTCCTCGACGAAGGCGCGCACGGCGCCGGCATCCTGGCCCTGGATCGCCGCGAGCAGGCCGGCATGGCGGTCTTCCGCCTGCGCGGCGTTGGCGACCTCGTCGAGGGAGCGGCCGGCGGCGATGGCTCGCAGGGTCCGCCGCTTGGCGACCGGCGGCACGGCGAGCGCGTCGAGGAAGGCGTGGGTCAGGCCCATATCGCCGAGCCGCACCGCGACGTCGGCGCGCCCGAGCAGGTCGAGCCCTTCGAGAGCGAGGCCGAGCACTTCGGCATCCGCCGCCGGGGTGTCGGTTCGCCCGATCGACTCGATGCCGCCCTGGACGAACTCGTCGGGCTCACCCGCCGCGACCCGGAAGACCGGGCCGAGATAGCTGTAATCGGCGCTCTCGCCCGGCCGCGTCGCCTGATGCAGGCGGCAGACGGGGATCGTGAATTCCGGACGCAGGCAGAGTTCGGCCCCGGTCGCGTCCTGCGTCACGAAGATGCGCCGCCGGATATCCTCGCCCGACAATTCGAGGAAGGGCTCCACCGGCTGCAGCACGGGGGGCGAGGCGGGCACGTATCCGCAGGCGGAAAAATGCGTCGACAGCCGCACATGGCGCAACGCCTCCGCCCCGCTCGGGCCGCCTGCCTCCGGTCTCGTCATCGTTTCGGATCCAGCTTGGTTTCGGCCCCCATAGCAATCGCATCACCGGTTGGCGACCGTGGAGAGGCATTTCCGGGCGGATCGGACTGCGTAAGGGCCGCCGGTCGGCGTGGAGGCCGGCCTTCCGCCGGCCGCCTCGCCTACCAGACCAGACGCTCGATCACCGCGTCGGGCCGCACCGGCTGACGGCTAAGCCATTCGGCGATGTCGCCGAGGCTGTGGTGCTCGGCTGTGACGCCGAGTTCCTCCGCGTGGATGCCGCGGGCCACCAGGATCGAGGGGATGCCGTAGCCGGCGGCCCCGGCGATGTCGGTGCGAATCGCGTCGCCCACCGCCACGGTGCGGCTCACCTCCGGTGCGGGCATACGATCGAGGTCGCCGGCCATGGCGAGCGCCGTCTCGTAGACCGGCCGGTAGGGCTTGCCCGCATAGACGACCGACCCGCCGATGGCCTCGTAGGCCTGGGCGATCAGGCCGGCGCAGGGGATCAGCTTCTTGTCGCGCTCGACCACGAGATCGGGATTGGCGCAGATCATCGGTACGTTGCGCTGGCGGAATTCGGCCAGCGCCTCGCGATAGTCCTCCGCCGTCTCGGTATAGTCGTCGAACAGGCCGGTGCAGACGATGCGCTGGGCTTCCCTCCCCGGCACCAGGGTGAGGTCGAGGCGATCGAAGATCGGCGCGTCGCGCTCGGGCCCCAAGTGATACACCCGCTCGCCCGGATGCTCGGCGATCAGCCGCCGGGTCAGGTCGCCGGAGGTGAGGATCGCGTCGTAGGCCTCCCGCGGAACGCCGTAGCCGTCGAGGATCTTCTGCACGCCCTGCCACGGTCGGGGGGCGTTCGAGACCAGGATGACGCGGCGCGGCCGCGGGCCGGGCAGCCCCCGGAAGCGGATCAGCGCCTCGCCGGCCGCGACATGGCCGCGGGTCCCGTCATGCAGCACGCCCCAGACGTCGCACAGGATCAGGTCGTAGCGCTCGGCCACCTCCGCGAAGTGGCGCAGCGTCGGGACGGTGGGTGCAGTCATCGAAGTGTCCGGTCGGCGGTGAGAATGCGGGCTCTATAGCGGGGTTTGCGGACCACTGAAGGCGAATGGTGTGCGCTTCTCCCTCTCCCCTTTGCGGGAGAGGGTGGCCCC
>JAGTAM010000595.1 GCA_023422485.1 Pseudomonadota bacterium
CCGTGACGGCTTCTTCCCCGCCGACATTCACCCCGGAAACCTGTTCGTCGATCCGGAGGGGCGGCTCGTCGCCGTCGATTTCGGCATCATGGGCCGGCTGGGCCATGCCGAGCGGCGCTTCCTCGCCGAGATTCTTCTGGGCTTCATCACCCGCGATTACCGCCGCGTTGCCCAGGTGCATTTCGAGGCCGGCTACGTGCCGCGCCACCACTCGGTGGACGATTTCGCGCAGGCCATCCGGGCGATCGGCGAGCCGATCCACCAGCGCCGGGCCGACGAGATCTCCATGGCCAAGGTGCTCACGCTGCTGTTCGACGTGACCGCCCTGTTCGACATGAGCACCCGCACCGAATTGGTGATGCTGCAGAAGACCATGGTGGTGGTGGAGGGCGTCGCCCGCTCGCTCGATCCGCAACTCGACATGTGGACCGGCGCCGAGCCGGTGGTGCGCTCGTGGATCACCCGCCATCTCGGCCCCGTCGGCCGGCTGGAGGGCGGGGCGCGGGCCGCGATGACGCTCGCCGAGGTCGTCTCCGACATCCCCGACATCGCGCAACGCGTCCGCCGGATCATGATCCGCCTCGACGAGGAGGGAACGCGCGACACCAAGGCGATCGAGCGGCTGGTCAAGCTGGAGCGCCGCCACGCGGTCCTGACCACCCTGGCCCTGTGGGGGATCGCGGTGGGGGCGCTTGTGCTGGCCTTCCGGTGAGAGATCTCTCCCGGCCCTTGACGCGCGCCCCACAAATCCCCGTTCTGCGCCCATGTCGACTCCGCTCGAAAAACCGCTTGCCGGCCGCCGCGTCCTGCTGATCGTCGGCGGCGGGATCGCCGCCTACAAGGCGCTCGACCTGATCCGGCGCCTGCGCGAGCGCGGGGCGCAGGTGCGCCCGCTGCTCACCGATTCGGCCCAGGAATTCGTCACGCCGCTGGCCGCGGCGGCGCTGGCCGGCGAGCGGACGCATACCGATCTGTTCGATCGGGAGAGCGAGGCCGATATCGGCCATATCAAGCTCGCGCGGGATGCGGATGCGATCGTGGTGGCGCCGGCCACCGCCAACCTGATGGCGCGGATGGCGACCGGCCACGCGCCGGACCTCGCCTCGACGGTGCTGCTCGCCACCACCCTGCCGATCCTGATCGCCCCGGCGATGAACGTGCGGATGTGGCTGCATCCGGCCACCCAGCGCAACCTCGCGACGCTGAAGGCCGACGGCGTCGCGGTGGTCGGCCCCAACGAGGGCGCCATGGCCGAGGCCGAATTCGGGCCGGGGCGGCTGGCCGAACCGCACGAGATCGCCGACGCCCTCGAAACCCTGCTGGCGCAACGCGCCGAGCGCCCCGGCCTCGGCTTCCTGGCGGGACGCGAGACCCCGAAAAAACCGCTGGCCGGGCGGCACGTGCTCGTCACTTCGGGGCCGACCCACGAGCCGATCGATCCGGTGCGTTACCTCGCCAACCGCTCCTCGGGCCGCCAGGGCCACGCGGTCGCCGCCGCCGCGGCGCAAGCCGGCGCGCGGGTCACCCTGGTCTCGGGGCCGGTGGCGATCCCCGATCCGGCGGGCGTCAGCGTGGTGCGGGTGGAGAGCGCCCGCGAGATGCTCGCCGCGGTCGAGGCGGCGCTGCCGGCCGATCTGGCGATCTTCGCCGCCGCGGTCGGCGACTGGCGCCCGGCCGAGACCCGAGCGGGCAAGATCAAGAAGGACGGCAGCCTCCCCGCCCCTCTGCAGCTGGTCGAGAATCCGGACATTCTCGCCACCATTGCCGGCCGTGCCGAGGGGCGCCCGCCCCTGGTCATCGGCTGCGCCGCCGAGACCGACGCCGTCCTCGACAACGCGCGGAAGAAAATCGCGCGCAAGGGCTGCGACTGGATCGTGGCCAACGACGTCTCGGCGGAGGGCGGGGTGATGGGCGGCACCGAGAACACGGTGCATCTCGTGGGGCGCGAAGGCGGCGTCGAAACCTGGCCCAAGCTCGGCAAGGAGGAGGTCGGACGGCGGCTGGTGGCGCGGTTCGCGGAAATGCTGGCGGCCACGTCGCGCTGAGCCTCACCCATCGACGAACAGGCAAGAACGCGTCGATCCCTCGGGGCGCAAAATGTTCCTCGGCAGAAGATCTTTAAGTTTTCTTCTGCTCAGCTTGCTCTCTTGGGTCGAGCGCCCAGATCGTTCCTCCACGCCACTCACAGCGACAGGAGCGAGATCATGGCCAAGGCCGACCGGCACAGCATGGGCCCCGGCGCGCAGGGCAAGGGCGACGGCAGCGGGGCGATGACCGATCTGCCCGAGGGCATCCTCGGCGAGAACGAGGTGCTGAGCAACCGCGACAAGTCCCGGCACTCCGACGCGCGCGGCCTCGACAGCCGCCACGTCCAGACCGAGCAGTACCACGATCATGTCGGCGCCCGCCAAAGCGGCGGCCGTGCCGGCGAGGCGGAGGCCAATGCCAGCGGCCCCGCCGGGCCGATGACGAACACCTCGGGCGATGCCGGCAGCCTGCGCTCGAAGCAGCGGGGCTGAGCCTCGTGCTCCGTGACTTCCGGAAGGGCAGGGGTGCCGCAGGCGCCCTGCCCTTCCGCGTTCAGGTCGAGCGCAGGAACAGGGCGGTCGCGGCGGCGCGGCGGACGAAGGTGTTGCGCGCGTAGATCCAGGTCGGGCCGCCCTGAACCACGTTGCGGCTCAGGGCCCGCTTGAAGTCGAAGACGCCGCGGTTGTCGGCCGGATCGACCCCGCCGAAATCGAAGCGGCTGGCGCCCTCCTCGCGGGCGCGCTCGACGATCCGCCACACGGCGAAGCTGGCCGCGCCGGTCGCCCGCGCCCGCTCGTTCGAGGCCGTGAAGAAATCGGTCCAGCGGTCCCGCGCGGTGTGGACGATGCGCACCAGGATCGGCTCCCCGCCCTCGCGGATTTCGAGAAAGAGCAGGTGCGGATCGGACGCCGCGAGGTCGCGATAGGCGTTCGTGTCGAGGTCGTTCGAGAAGCCCTTGCGCTGCTGCAGGGCGGCATACATCCGCACGAAGGTGTCGAAGGCCCGCAGGCGCTCGTCCGGATCCGTCAGGAAGACGGCGGTGAGATCGGGCTGGCCCTCCGCCTTCTTGACCTCCCGGCGCCAGCGCCGGTCGGACGCGGCCAGGAGCGCGGACGTGCCGGGCGTCAGGTCGAGCTCGATCGTGTGATCCTTGGCCGTGACCACGGGCACGAAGCGGTGCGACAGGAGGGCGGTGACGCCGTCCGGATCCTGGGGCCGGTAGCTCTTCACCGCGAGCAGATCCGCCGGGCGCAGGGCGAGATGGTCGAGGAAGGCGGCGAGCACCGCTTCCGCCCGGGACTGCCCGCGCAGGGTGAGAACCGGCCCGCCCTGCACGAGGACCCGGCGGAACGGTCCGCTGCGGCGCTCCTGATACTGGATGTAGGCGAGATCCTCACCGTTGTCGCACAGGGCCACCCGCCGGACGCTCCAGCCGAGCCGGCCCTTGTAGGTGCCCCAGCTTCGCGACGCGTAGATGTTGGCGGCGGGCTGTTGCCAGAGAGCCTCGTCCCAATCCGCGGCCTCCGAACGGTCGATGACCGCGACCTGAGCTGCCATGAACCGTCATCCTCTCTCCGCTCGTCCCGTGCGCCCGCCCCCTGCGCCGGTCGTCCGATCCGCCACACGACCCATCGACCGAGTCGGCGCGCCGCGTAAACTTGGCCGTAGCACGAGCCTGGGTCGCCAACGCCCTTGAAAGCAGATGTATCCGCGCTCCGGACGATCTCTGCGTAGTCTGCGTCGGTCTGCGCAAGGGACTGGGATCTGGCACCGCGATCCGGCGCCGGGATCGCCGCACGGGCGGGGAGAGGCTTGCGGGCGAGCGCTCCGGACGGCTTGATGCGGCGCGCGAGGACGCCGCGGGGGAGGTTCGTCATGGCGGATAAGGGTGCGGACGAGCGGGCGGAGACGCGGGCGGAGCGCCTGGTGCGGTTCCAGCCGGCCTCCGGGATGGTGACGCCGCGCTTCTCCGGTCTCGCGAGCTTCATGCGGCTTCCGGTGATCGATCCGGCCGAGGCGGCAGGTCAGGTCGAGATCGGCCTGATCGGCATCCCCTTCGACGGCGCCACCACGGGCCGGCCCGGCGCGCGGCTCGGGCCGCGGGCGGTGCGCGAGGCCTCCACCGGCACGCGGGCGCTCAACCACGCCACGGGGGTGGCCCCCTATGCCCTGGCGCCGTGCGCCGATCTCGGCGACGTGCCGGTCAACCCGGTGGACGCCGCCGAGACCGCCCGGCGGATCGAGGCGTTCTACCGGCCGCTCGCCGAGGCGGGGATCGTGCCGCTCACGGTCGGCGGCGACCATTTCATCACCTATCCGGTGCTGCGGGCGCTGGGCGCCGCCCGGCCGCTCGGGCTGATCCACATCGACGCCCACAGCGACACCGATGACGCCCAGTACGGCGACGCGCAGCATGGCGGGTCGCACCTGACCCACGGCACGCCGTTCCGGCGCGCCGTCGAGGCGGGCGTGCTTGACCCGCGCCGCTGCATCCAGATCGGCCTGCGCGGCAGCATGGACGCGGCCGACGAGCGAGACTGGGCGCTGGCGCAGGGCATGCGCATCCTCGCGATGGAGGAGGTCTGCGCCCGCGGATTGCCGGAGGTGGCCGCGGAGGCCCGCGCCGTGGCGGGCGAGGGCCCGACCTATCTCAGCTTCGACATCGACGCCCTCGACCCCGCCTTCGCCCCCGGCACCGGCACGCCGGAGATCGGGGGCTTCACCACGCGGGAAGCGCTGCACCTGTTGCGGGCTTTGCGCGGCCTCGATCTCGTCGGGGCGGACGTGGTCGAGGTCGCCCCCTCCCTCGATCCCGCCGGCATCACGGCGCTGGCGGGCGCGGGCATCGCCTTCGAAATCCTGTGCCTGCTGGCGGAGCGGGCCGCGGCCCGCATCTGATCGCGCCGCGAAGAATTCGGAATTCGAAAAGGCGAGTCTTTTCGCGGGTCCAGGGCAG
>JAGTAM010000685.1 GCA_023422485.1 Pseudomonadota bacterium
CGGGCTCTCCATCGGCGACCTGCTCGACCGCGGCCACCACGTCGAGACCATGACGTCGCGGGCCGGCTTCGAGGCCCGGATCCGCGGCCTGACGGTGGCTGTCCACGGCCGCCCCTTCTACGCGGGCTGGGGTCTCACGGAGGATCTGGCGCCCGGTGCCGCGCGCGGCCGCACGCTGTCCCTCGACGAATTGGTGGCGGGCGCGCTGATCCTCTATCCGCTCTATCTCGATCCGGTGGCCATGAAGCCCTGCACGCCCGAGCAGCTGCTCGACCGGCTCAGCGAGGCCCGAGCCGCCAAGCCGCCCTCGCGGCTCGCCCTGGGCGTGGCCCGCCACGTGACGATGCGGCTGCGCTACGCCCTGATCAACCCGATCCTGCGCCGCCTGCGTGCCCGCCGCGGCGTGCGCAGCGAATCCGGCCGCTGAGACGGCATGAGCCCCGCGACCTTTCTCATTCCACTGGCGGCCGCGGTCTTCGGCGCCTTCGCCATCGAGGCGGCGGCCTCGTCGCAACGCCCGAGCCTTCGCCCGGCCGATCTGGCGATCCGGTTCCTGGGCTATGCCCTGATCACGTTGTTCTGGTTCCAGTTCTCGTGGCGCCCCTGGCTTGCGGCCTCGTCCTGCCTGCTGACGCTGGCCATCCTCTCGGTGGTGGACCGGCTGAAGCGCCGGGTGATCGGCGAGCCTGTCGTGTTCAGCGACCTCGCTCTGCTCGCGCAGGTGCCGCGTCACCCGCAGCTCTATTACACCCTGCCGCTCACCGATCTCCGGATCGCCGGACCACTGCTGCTCGGCCTCGGGACCGTCATCGCTTGGTACGTGCTGGAGCCGGCGGCCTTGCCGAACGGGACTGGAGGTTCCGCCCTCGCGATCCTCGGCCTGCCCGGTCTGCTGGCGGCGCTCGCCCTCGCAGGCCTGAGCCGATCCGGCCAGGCGGCTTTGCGCCGGCTCTTCCCGCGTCCCGACCTCGCTCGCGACGTCGCCCGCTACGGACTCGTCGCCACGATGATGGGCTACGGGCTGCGCCGTATGTGCGAGACGGATGCCCGCTCCCCGGCGGGCATCGGCGGCGAGCCCGACGATGACGTCGTCGTCGTCGTCCAGCTCGAATCCTTCCTCGACCCGACCCGCCTCGGAGGACCGGAACTTCCGGTGATGGCGCGAATCCGGGCGCAGGCGGTGCAGTACGGGCGCCTCGCGGTGCCTGCGCACGGCGCCTACACCATGCGCTCCGAGCACGCCGTGCTCACCGGTCTCGATCCCGACGACCTCGGTTTCGGCCGCTACGACCCGTACCTTGCCCGCAAGGGCGAGGAGCCGACGAGCCTGGCCCGGCTGGCCCGCGCCGCCGGGTTCGCGACGGTGTTCGTGCATCCCTTCCACCGGGATTTCTTCGACCGTGCGCAGGTGTTTCGCAGGCTCGGCTTCGACCAGCTCGTCATGGAGGAGGATTTTTCCGATGCACCCCGCATCGGCCCCTACATCGGCGACGTCGCGCTCGCCGAGCGGATCCTGACAGAGGTGGCGCCGGGCGGGGCGCACGCCTCCGGAAGGCGCCGCTTTGTGTTCTCCGTCACCATGGAGAATCACGGCCCCTGGAAGCCGGGCCGGCTCACCGGGATCGATGAGCCGCTGGTACAATACTTCCACCATGTCGCCCATACCGGCCAGGCGGTCGAGCGGCTGATCGACGGGCTCGCCGGCCGCAGGGCGACGCTGTGCGTCTTCGGGGACCACGCTCCCTCCCTGCCGGATTGCCGCCCGCCGCCTTCGGGCCCCGTCGCGACCGACTACGCCCTCTTCCGGTTCGGTCGTGAGGACGGACAGCCGCCGGTTCGCCTCGATCTCACCGCGGCCCAGCTCGGCTGTGTCTTGCGGGACGCCATCGTCCCGAAACAGGCGGGATTGAGGGGATAAGCGTGACCGTGCCACGGTGGTGACGCATTGCTGCGTGAGCGCTCGCCGGCCATCGGCGCATCCTGCGCGTCATCAAAAGAGTCAGGCCGGGGCCCGTGTTCAATGGATCGCAGTAACTGCGCGGCTATCGGAGAGGAGACGGACGTGACGACACGGTCCGCCCGGATCCGGATGAAATCGTCCATGAAGTACGCTGCGTCTCTGACGATCCTCGCGGGTTCCCTCGCCGTATCCGGGTGCTCAATCCTGCCGGCGGCGGGGCCGACCACCTCGGCGATCGAGAGCGGCGCCGATGTCGCTACCGCGGAAGGCCTGTTCGCCCGCTACGAGATCATCGACGTCACCCCCGCCCTCGTCGAGGCCCTGCGCACCCGCCCCCTCGACAGCCTCCTCGTCACCTTCGGCGATAACCGCCCCTCCGTCGAACCGGTGATCGGCATCGGCGACTCGGTGGCGGTCCAGGTCTGGGAGGCCGGTGCCGGTGGCCTGTTCTCAGGACCGCTGGGCGCCGACCGCTTCTCCGCCGGATCCAAGTCGGCCACGATCCCCGAGCAGGTGGTTGGGCCCGACGGCGGCATCACCGTTCCTTACGCCGGCCGCATCAAGGTCGTCGGACGCCGCACCCAGGACGTCCAGGC
>JAGTAM010000238.1 GCA_023422485.1 Pseudomonadota bacterium
AGCACGAGGTTGGCCTGTTCGAGCCGCCTCTGCATTCTCCGCTCGCCGCCGCCATAGACGCCCGCCACGACCGGGGGCGCCTCGACGGCTTTGAGGCCGCCGAAATGCCGCTCGGCCGCCGCGACGATCTCGGCATGCTCCACCGCACCGGCGGCGGCGAGCACCATGCGATCGGGCACGTATTCGCGGGCGATGTAGGCCTCGATCGCTGCCCGGTCGAAGCTCTGGATCGTCTCGGGCCGGCCCAGGATCGGCCGGCCGATCGGCTGGTCGGGGAAGGCGGTCTCAATGAAGGCATCGTAGACGACGTCGTCGGGCGTATCCTCGACGGCGGCGTATTCCTGAAGGATAACACCCTTCTCGCGGGCGAGTTCGCCGGCCTCAAAAACCGAGCAGGTCAGGATATCGCCGAGCACGTCGAGGGCGACGCCCGCATCCTCGCCGAGCACGCGGGCGGTGTAGCTCGTGCTCTCGGTGCTGGTGGCGGCGTTGATCTCACCGCCGACATTCTCGATGTCCTCGGCGATCTTTCGCGCCGAGCGCGTCGCCGTGCCCTTGAAGGCCATGTGCTCGATCAGGTGGCTGAGCCCGTGCTCGTCCGCCCGCTCGTGCCGCGAGCCCGCCCCGACCCAGACGCCGAGCGTCGCGGTGGCGCCGCCGGGGATCGTCTCGGTGGCCACCGTCAGGCCGTTGTCGAGCCGGCTGACGGTGAGGCCGGGCGAGGCGCCGAAGGTCGAGAAGTGCTGGTTCATGTCACCTCAGGCGCCGCGCGTGATGCGGGCATGCTCCGTGATGTAGCGCTCGATCGCGGCCTGATCATTGGCGAGGTTCGCGACCGTTTCGGGCCGGGTCATCAGGTCGGCAAGGTGGGGCGGGAGGACCGGGCGTCCGCCGCCGGTCGCCTGTGAGACCGCGTCCGGGAATTTCGCGGGGTGGGCGGTGGCGAGCGCCACCACCGGCGTCGCCGGGTCCTTTTCCAGGAGCTTGCGGGCGGCGCGCACGCCGATGGCGCTGTGGGGATCGAGCACCATGCCGGTCTTGCGGTAGGTGCCGGCGATCTCGTCCACCACGTCCGGCTCGCGCACCGCCGCCGCGTCGAATTCCTCGCGCACGCTGGCGAGAACCTCGGGGCTCAGCGTGAAGCCGCCGGACTGCTTCAGGCCGGCCATCAGGCGCCCGAGCGCCGAGGCGTCGCGGTCGAGCGCTTCGAAAAGCAGCCGCTCGAAATTCGAGGAAATCTGGATGTCCATCGACGGCGAGGTCGTCGGCTGCACGCCGCGGGGCTCGTAGGCACCGTGCTCCAGGGTGCGGGCCAGGATGTCGTTGGCGTTGGTGCCGATCATCAGCCGCTCGATCGGGAGGCCCATCCGCTTGGCGACCCAGCCGGCGAGGATGTCGCCGAAATTGCCGGTCGGCACCGCGAAGGAGACCTTGCGATGCGGAGCGCCGAGCGCCACGGCGGAGGTGAAGTAGTAGACGGTCTGCGCCGCCACGCGGGCCCAGTTGATCGAGTTGACGCCTGAGAGCTTCACCCGGTCGGCGAAGTCGCCGTGCTGGAACATCGCCTTCACGATGTTCTGGCAATCGTCGAAATTGCCGTCGATCGCCAGCGCGTGGACGTTGGGCGCGTTGACCGTCGTCATCTGCCGCCGCTGTACCTCCGACACCCGCCCGTGCGGGAACAGGATGAACACGTCGACCTGATCGAGCCCCTTGAACGCCTCGACGGCCGCGCTGCCGGTATCGCCCGAGGTGGCGCCGACGATGGTGGCGCGGGCGCCGCGCTGGCGCAGCACGTAGTCCATTAGCCGACCGAGGAGTTGCATCGCCACGTCCTTGAACGCGAGCGTCGGCCCGTGAAACAGCTCCATCATGAACAGGTTGTCGTCGATCTGCGTCAGCGGGCAGATGGCCGGATGGCGGAAGGTGGCGTAGGCCGCCTCGATCATCGCATCGAGTTCGGCGTCCGGGATCTCGCCGTCGATGAGCGGGCGCAGCACGCGCTTGGCGACCTCGGCGTAGCGCATCCCGGCAAAGCCCGCGATCGTGTCACGGCTGAGCTGCGGCCAGCTCTCGGGCACGTAGAGGCCACCGTCGCGGGCGAGGCCGGCGAGCAGCGCATCGGAAAAGCTCAAGGGCGCGGCGGCGCCGCGGGTCGAGACGTGCAGCAAGGATGCCTCCGGGAAGGCGCCCCCTCTACACGATCGATTTCGCCATGTCGAAGCGGAGCCGGAGGCATTTCTCGCGCCGTGCGGTCAAACCCGCTCGCCCGGCGCCTTCTTCAACTGGCACCCGGTGATCCGCCACTGGCCGTCGACCTGCCGCTGGAGCGTGTAGAGCGCCACCCAGTCGAGGCCGGCCTCGTCCTGAAGGCTCACCCCTTGAGCGATCTCATCCTCGGCGGTCTCCCGCGCCGTCTCGAAGCGGTAGCTGCGCGGGTGCAGCACCGGGGCGTAGCCCTTCGCCACCATGGCGATGAAGGTCTCGGCCGAGGGAAACAGGTTGCGGATCTGCGGCGCGGCCTCGGCATAGGCTCCCGCCGCATCGTTGCGGCGGAAGGCGTCGATCTGCCGCTCGATGGTGGCGCGGGCGGCCTTGCGGGCGGTGTCGCGGGCCGCGTCGTCGGCCTGGGCCGCGGCGCCCGTCAGAAGCAGGAAGAGCAGGCCGGCAACGGTGCGCATCGAACGGCACTCCGCGGATCGTGCCGCGGGAGGTTCTTCGTTCCCGCGCGTCATGCCGAAATGCCGGCACCACGCGGGCCAACGCCGTCAGCCGGCTTTCGGCTCCGCCGGATCGTGCCACCGCCGCCACGCGAACACGGAGAAGACGCCGATCAGGCAGGCGGCGATGCCGAACCACGTGAAGGCGTATTGCAGGTGGTTGTTGGGCAGATCGACCCGGAGCTGCCCGCCGCGGGGCCAGCCGCCAGGGTTCGGCGTCGCGTCCGCCTCGATCAGGTAGGGGGCGACGTTCGTCAGCCCGCGGGCGGCCGCGATGCCGGAGATGTCGCGGGTAAACCACGCGTCGCGCTTGGGGTCGGATTCCGGCACGAACATCCCTCGGGTCTCGCTCGCCCGCAGCATGCCGGTCACCGTCGCCTCGCCCGTGACCTGACCGGCGGCGCGGTCCTCGGGACGCTTGAGCTCGGTCGGGATGAAGCCGCGGTTGATCAGGATCGTCGTGCCGTCGTCGCGCTTGAGCGGAGTAAGCACGTAGAAGCCCTGGAGCGCCCGGCCGGGCTCGCCCGGCGCCAGACCGTGTACCAGCGTCTCCTTGTCGTGAAGGAAGGTGCCTCGCGCCCGCACGCGGCTGAACTCGTCGGCCCGCGCGTTCCACGCGTCGAAGGGAGGAGGAGCGGCCGGCGGCTCGGCGTGCGAGCGCTCGATGATGCGGGCGATCAGGGCCTCCTTCTCGGCCTTCCGGGCCAGTTGCCAGACACCGAGGCCGAGCAGGATCGCGAGGCAGATCAGAGCGGCGAGGCCCGGCGCCCGAAGGCTGCGCAGGCGAGCACTGCGCTCGTTCGCGGACAAAGCGGCCACTAGCGGAAGCGCCCCTGCTCGGCCTTGTTGGCGAACTGCACCGCGGCGAGCACGCCCTTGAGCGGGCGCACCAGAGCCAGACTCAGGCCGATGGCGAGGCTGCCGGCCACGAGCGCGTGAAGCCAGACCGGCGGCTCGTAGGCGAACTCCATCCACAGAGCCGTCCCGACGACGACGAAGCCCGTCATCGACATCACGAAGAAGGCCGGACCGTCCGCCGAGTCGAAGGCGGAGAAATCCTGGCCGCAGGTTTCGCAGGCCGGCTTGACGGCGAGGAAGCCGCGGAACAGGTGGCCGTCGCCGCAGGCCGGGCAGCGCCCGCGCAGACCGGTGGCGATCGGGGAGGGAGGCGGGC
>JAGTAM010000243.1 GCA_023422485.1 Pseudomonadota bacterium
GGTGATCTTCCGCCCCGTCCAGGCGCCCTATCCGCCGCTCTATTTCGGCGGCTCCTCGCCCGCCGGGATCGAGGTCGCGGCCGAGCATTGCGAGGTCTACCTCACCTGGGGCGAGCCGCCGGCCGGCGTCGCGGAAAAGATCGCCAAGGCTCGCGAGGCGGCCGAGAAAAAAGGCAAAAAATTCTCCTACGGCATCCGTCTGCACGTCATCGTGCGCGAGACGGAAGGCGAGGCCTGGGACGCGGCTGAGCGGCTGATCTCGCGGCTCGACGACGCCACCATCGCCCAGGCGCAGGCCACCCTGAAGCGCCAGGATTCCGTCGGGCAGAGCCGGATGATGGCTTTGCACGGCGGCGACCGCAACAAGCTCGTCGTCTCGCCCAATCTCTGGGCCGGCGTCGGCCTCGTGCGCGGCGGGGCGGGCACGGCGCTCGTCGGCTCGGCGGATCAGGTCGCCGACCGGATGAAGGAGTACATCGATCTCGGCATCGACCGCTTCATCCTCTCCGGCTACCCGCATCTGGAGGAGGCCTACCGCTTCGCCGAACTGGTCTTCCCGAAGCTGCCGCTTCGCGCGACCACCGGCACCGCCCCGAGCACGGCGCGCAACAACGGCCCGTTCGGCGAGGTCATCGCCAACGACATCGTCCCGACCCGCCGCGTCGGCGCCCATTGAGCCAGAGGGACGTTCGATGCCTGCTCGCACCTGCGCCTTCCTCGCACCCTCGCTGTTGCCTCGCCTGTGGCTGGCACTCGCCGCGCTGATCTTCGCCAGCCTGACGCTCGCCGCCCACGCGCAAGAAGGCCGACAGACGGAACGGGTTGTGCGGGTCGGCTATCAGAAATACGGCACGCTGGAGCCGAAGCTGAAGGCGCTGGGCTACCGAGTGCAATGGTCGGAATTCCCCTCCGGCCCGCCGCTGATGGAGGCGCTGAACGCGGGCGCCGTCGATTTCGGCTCGGCGGGCGAGACCCCGCCGATCTTCGCCCAGGCCGCGAGCGACGCGCTGACTTACGTCGCCCACGAGCCCGCCGCGCCGAAGGGCGAGGCGATCCTGGTCCCCAAGGCAAGCCCGATTCAGTCGGTGGCCGATCTGCGCGGCAAGAAGGTCGCGCTGAACAAGGGCTCGAACGTCCACTACCTGCTGGTGTGCGCCATCGAGGCGGCGGGCCTGACGCTCGCCGACATCACCCCCGTCTACCTCGCGCCCGCCGATGCGCGAGCGGCGTTCGAGCGCGGCGCGGTCGATGCCTGGGTGATCTGGGACCCGTACTTCGCCGCGACCGAAGCCGGCGGCAACGCCCGGGTGCTCGCCGACGGCACCGGCCTCGTGCCGAACCACCAGTTCTACCTCTCGTCCAAGGCGTTCGCCGCCGAGAACGGCGCCGCGCTCGACGCCATCGTCGCGGCGGTCGCCGAGGTCGATGCCTGGGCGAAGGACAACACCGACGCGGTGGCCAAGGAGCTGAGCCCCTCCGTCGGCATCCCGGCGCCGATCCTCGGCGTCGCCCTCAAGCGCCAGACCTACGGCATCCGTCCCCTCGACGAGGCGGTGACACGGGAACAGCAGCGGATCGCCGACACCTTCCACGGGCTGAAGCTCGTGCCGAAGACCGTCGATATCGCCGGCGCCGTGCGCAAGCCGGGAAGCTGAGCGGGCGCGCTCTCCCGATCTTTCCTCTCCCAATGGGGGGAGGAGCCGGAGACACGCCATCCTCTCATTCCGCCCCGACCCCTGGCCCCTCCCTGCAAGGAGAGGGGAAATCTTCCGAGAGCCATCGAAAGCCCCCCATGAACCGCCGGACCGCCGCCCGCCTCGTCCTCGCTGTTCTCGCGCTCAGTTCCGCCTTCGGCCTCAGCCCGGCCGCCGCGGAGGAATCCACCCTGCGCATCGGCTACCAGCGCTCCTCGGCGCTGATCTCGCTGCTGCGCGAGGACGCGACCTTGGAAACAGCCCTCAAGCCGCTCGGCGTCACCGTCTCCTGGCACGAATTCACCAGCGGCCTGCCGATCATGGAGGCGCTCAATGTCGGCCGCATCGACGTCTCGGCGGACGTCGCCGACACGGTTCCGGTCTTCGCGCAGGGAGCGGGGGCCAAGATCACCTACATCGCCCAGGAGGCGGCCTCGCCGGAGGCGCAGGCGATCCTGGTGCCGGGCGATTCCCCGCTGAAGACGGTCGCGGATCTCAAGGGCCGCAAGGTCGCCGTGACCAAGGGTGCGGGCAGCCACTACCTGCTGCTCGCCGCGCTCAAGGCGGAGGGGTTGCCGTTCAAGAGCATCACCCCGGCCTATCTCACGCCGGCGGACGGGCGCAGCGCGCTGGCCGGCGGCAGCGTCGATGCCTGGGTAGCCTGGGACCCGTTCCTCTCCGCCGCGCAGATCCAGGCCGGGGCGCGCATCCTGCGGGACGGCACCGGGCTCTCGGCCTACAAGCGCTACTATCTCGCCTCCGATACCTACGCGGAAAAACGCGCCGACGTCCTGACCCTGCTCGTCGCCCGGCTGCGCGAGGCCGGTACTTGGGTGAAGGCCAATCCCGACGCGGCCGCCGCGCGGCTGGCCGCCCTGTGGAAGATCGAGCCCGACGTCGTGAAGCGGGCCAATGCCCGCCGCTCCTACCAGGTCGAGCCGGTGAGCCGCGACGGGCTGTCCGAGCAGCAGACCATCGCCGACGCCTTCCGCGCCGAGGGGCTGCTGCCGCGCGCCGTCGATGCCGCCGCGCTGCCGGTCTGGGATCCGCCGACGCGCTGAGGGACGGTCGAGGAGGGTAAGCGAAGGGACGATCACGATGACCCGTCAGGCGAGCCTGCCCCCCATCGCGGTGATCGGCGCGGGGTTCAGCGGCACCATGGCCGCGCTCCAGCTCCTGTCCGTCCTGCCGCCGGAGCGTCCGGTGCTGCTCTGCGAGCGCTCGGGGAGCTTTGCCCGTGGGCTCGCCTACGGCACCGGCAACCCGGCCCATCTGCTCAACGTGCGCGCCGCCAACATGAGCGCCTTTCCCGACCGGCCGGGCCATTTCGAGGAATGGCTCGCCGGCGCCGATCTCGGCGAGGGCGTGGTGAGGACCCCGGCCGGCACCTTCGTGGCACGGGGCCATTACGGCAGCTACCTCACCGAACTGCTCACCGCGGCCGTCACCGGGCCCGGCGTGCCGCGCCTGCGCCTCGTCCACGACGCGGTGGTCGACCTGGAGCCACGCGGCGGCGGCTTCGTGCTGCACACCGAGGGTGGGCAGGCCCACCGGGTCGCCGGGGCCGTGCTCGCCATGGGCAACCTCGCCTCGGCGGCCCGCAGGAGCCGCCACAGCCTCGACCCTTGGGCGCCTGAGAGCTTCGGGCGCCTCCACCCCCACGCGCCGGTCCTCATCGTCGGGACCGGACTCACCATGCTCGACGCCGTGGCGAGCCTGCGGGCGCAGGGCTTTGCCGGCGCCATCCTCGCCCTGTCGCGGCGCGGCCTCCTGCCGAACCCCCACGCCCCCGCCGCCCCCTGGCCCGCCCCGGACCTGACGCCGGCCGACCTCGCCTCCCTGAGGC
>JAGTAM010000072.1 GCA_023422485.1 Pseudomonadota bacterium
GCGGTGCCACCTGCATCGCCTCGGTCAGGCGTTTCGCGATGGTCTTGCGCATGCCGTCGAGCGGCACTTCCTCGAAGCTGTCCTTCTCGTAGAAGCCCCGGACCTGATCCAGGCTGAGCCCGGCCGGTGCGCCGCCCGTGGGCGCCGGCTTCGGGGCGGCCTTCTCCTGTGCGGGCGCGGCAGCGGCTTTCGCTTCGGGCTTCGCCGGGGCGCCGGCCTTGGCCGTGCCGCCCTCGATCGCCGCCTGCACGTCACGCTGAATCACGCGACCATGCGGGCCCGAGCCCTTCACGGCGGAGAGATCGACACCCTCCTGCTTGGCGATGCGGCGGGCGAGCGGCGAGGCGAAAACGCGGCCACCGGCCCCTTGAGCCGCGGGCTGTGCCGAGCCGTTCGGCTTGGCGCCCTCGGGGGCTTGATCGACCCGGGCGTAGGAGGCGTGGGCACCGTCGGGCGCGGCGTTCTGGTCGGGCGTGCTCTTCGGCTCGACGGGAGCGGTCTTCGCCTCGGCGCCGCCGGTCGGCGCCTGCACGCTGCCCGGATCCTCGCCCTCTTCGGCGATCAGCGCGATCAGCTCGTTGACCGGGACGTCGGCGGTGCCTTCGGCCACGAGGATCTTGGCAAGCACGCCCTCATCGACCGCCTCGACCTCCATGGTCGCCTTGTCGGTCTCGATTTCGGCGATCACGTCGCCGGACTTGATGGCGTCGCCCTCCTTCTTGAGCCACTTGGCGAGGTTGCCCTTCTCCATGGTCGGGGAGAGCGCGGGCATCAGGACGTTGATCGGCATCGTGTCGTTCCCGAGCGGCCTTGAGAGGGAGGATCAGTTGAGGGCGTTGTTGGGATCGAGGCTCTCTGCCTCCCACCCGGCGCGGATGCGCTCGAAGGCTTCCTCCTCCGAGGTGTCCGTCTCGATCGCGTAAGCACGGGCGGCCTGCCGGGCGAGGTCGATCAGCAGGCGCCCCCAGGTCGCCGGATCGTCGAAGGCGCGCCGGAGCGCCACGCTCACGGCTCCGTCGACGATGGAAGCGCGCACGATCTCGATCCCGCCTTGTTCCAGGGCGTCGGGCGGGATCTCGAGTTCTTCGAACTTTTCCGACATTGATACTCGATTACTTGTAGCAGACGGCTTTGACGGCCTCGATGACTTCCGCCACGCTCGGCAGCGCCAGCTTCTCGAGGTTCGCGGCGTAGGGCATCGGCACGTCCTTGCCGGTCACGCGCAGCACCGGCGCATCAAGATAGTCGAAGGCATCGACCATCAGGCGGGCGACGATCTCGGCGCCGACCCCCGATTGCGGGAAGCCTTCCTCGACGCAGACGCAGCGGCCCGTCTTCTTGACCGATTCCACCACCGTGGCGCTGTCCATCGGGCGTATCGTGCGCAGGTCGATCACCTCCGCCTCGATGCCCTCTTCGGCGAGCGCCTGAGCCGCCTTGAGGGCGTAGGTCATGCCGATGGAGAAGGAGACGATGGTCACGTCCTTGCCGGGGCGATGGACCCGCGCCTTGCCGATCGGCAGGACGAGATCGTCGATCTCCGGAACCGGAAACGACTGACCGTAGAGGATCTCGTTCTCGAGGAAGATCACCGGGTTGGGATCGCGGATCGCGGCCTTGAGCAGACCCTTGGCGTCGGAGGCCGTGTAGGGCGCGATCACCTTGAGGCCGGGCACGTTCGAGTACCACGCGGCGTAGTCGTGGCTATGCTGCGCGCCGACGCGGGCGGCGGCGCCATTGGGGCCGCGGAACACGATCGGACAGCCGAGCTGGCCACCGGACATGTAGAGCGTCTTGGCAGCGGAGTTGATGATGTGGTCGATCGCCTGCATGGCGAAATTGAAGGTCATGAATTCGACGATGGGCTTGAGGCCCATGAACGCCGCACCGACGCCGATGCCGGCGAAGCCATGCTCGGTGATCGGCGTATCGACCACGCGGCGCGCACCGAACTCCTGAAGCAAGCCCTGCGTGATCTTGTAGGCGCCCTGATACTCGGCGACTTCCTCGCCCATGACGAAGACGGCTTCGTCCTTGCGCATCTCCTCGGCCATGGCGTCGCGCAGGGCTTCGCGCACGGTCATGGTCTTCATCGGCGAGTCGGCGGGGAACTCCTCCATCACCGGGTCGGGCGCCTTGTTGGTGATGACGGCGGGAGAGGCGGGAGCCTTCGGCGCGTCGTCGCCGGTCTTGGCGGAGGCGGCCGAGGCGTCGGCCCTGCCTTCCGCCTGCATGTCGGGGGTCGGGGCGGCGGCCCCACCGGAGGCGCCGTTGGGTTTGCCCTTGCCGCCGCTTGCCGCCGCAGCCGAGACGTCCTCGCCCTCTTCGGCGATGATCGCGATCGGCGTGTTGACGGCGACGTTCTCGGTCCCGTCCGCGACAAGGATCTTGGCGAGGATGCCCTCGTCGATCGCCTCGACCTCCATCGTCGCCTTATCGGTCTCGATCTCGGCCAGGACGTCACCGGCTTTGACGGTGTCGCCCTCCTTCTTCAGCCATTTGGCGAGCTTCCCCTCCTCCATGGTCGGAGAGAGGGCGGGCATCAGGATATCGGTCGCCATTTGCGCTGCTCTATCGATCCGGGTGCGTCGGTCGGGCGTATTTTACGCGGGCTTGTTCTTGCGAAGGCCTCGCCGGAACTCCCGGGCCGCCATGGCCCGGGGCGTATCAGGGCACGTTCAGGCGCGCGCTTCGAGTAGGATATCGGTCCAGAGCTCCGCGGGATCGGGCTCGGGATCGTGAGTCGCGAAGTCGGCGGACTCGTTGACGATCTCGCGGACCTTGGCATCGATGCCCTTCAGATCGGCCTCGGGCACGGCGTGCGCTTCGAGCAGGCGCTTGCGCACCATCTCGATCGGGTCGTGCTCGTCGCGCATCTTCGAGACTTCGTCCTTCGACCGGTACTTGGCCGGGTCCGACATCGAGTGGCCACGGTAGCGGTAGGTCTGCATCTCGAGGATGTAGGGGCCTTCGCCGGAGCGGGCGTGGGTGATGGCGCGGGATGCGGCCTCGCGGACCGTGCGCACGTCCATGCCGTCGACCTGCTCGCCGGGTATGCCGAAGGAGAGACCGCGCTTGGAGAAGTCCGTCTGCGCCGAGGCGCGGGCCACCGAGGTGCCCATGGCGTAGCGGTTGTTCTCGATGACGTAGACCACCGGCAGCTTCCACAAGGCCGCCATGTTGAAGCTCTCGTAGACCTGGCCTTGGTTGGCCGCGCCGTCGCCCATATAGGTGAAGCTGACCTTGCCGTTCTTCAGGTAGGCATCGGCGAAGGCGAGGCCGGTGCCGAGGGCGACCTGCGCGCCGACGATGCCGTGGCCGCCGAAGAACTGCTTCTCGCGGCTGAACATGTGCATCGAGCCACCCTTGCCGCGGGAATAGCCGCCGCGGCGTCCGGTCAGCTCGGCCATCACACCCTTGGGGTCCATGCCACAGGCCAGCATGTGGCCGTGGTCGCGGTAGCCGGTGATGTTCTGGTCACCGTCCTCGCCAGCCATCTGCATGCCGACGACGACCGCTTCCTGGCCGATATAGAGGTGGCAGAAACCGCCGATCAGGCCCATGCCGTAGAGCTGGCCCGCCTTCTCTTCGAAGCGGCGGATCAACAGCATCTCACGGTAGGCGTGTAGATCTTCGTCTTTCGTGAACTGAGGAATATTCGGAGCCGGTTGATGTTGCGGCGCACCTTTTTCCGCCGCAGGTTTCCCTGCCTCGTTGCCCGCAGCCATCGGCGTCCTCCCGAAATCACTCTGTTGGGAGGGGTTCTAGGGCAGCGATTTGCGGAAATCGAGAGGCGAGCTGACAGCCATGATGTGCTGTTACCGCCACGGTTGCAGCGGTGGACAATCTGCAAAGTCAGTGAAAACGAATCTTTGGCTTGGTTATTCAAGCAGAAATAAAAATTTACGGGCCGATGATGACGAGATCATTGGCATGCACACGACCGAGAACCACGCGGGCCCGCTCCTCCAACAGGTCGCGGTCGATCTGCTCGCTGCGCAGGAGGGAGACACGGTGCTCCCAGATCGACCGCTCGGCCTTGGCCGCATTCAGCTCCTGGGTGAGCCCGTAGGCCTCGACCTTGAGGACGCGCTTGGCCTCGAGGCCGCGGCTACCGCTCTCGGCCTGATGCACGAAGTAGCCGACGACAAGTGCGGAGACCGTCCAGAGGACGGCGGGCACGACGATGGCGCGGACGCGGCGACGAATGACCATGGCAAGGGAGAGGTTCACCGCAACAGGGTGAAGAAAGCGTTTCGGTGCGCCGAAATCGGACGTGCCGCGAACGAAAAAGGCGCGGCAGACCCTTCCAGGCCGCCGCGCCTCACGGTTCGGGGACGATCAGCGTCCGGCGAGCTGGCGGATGGCGCTGCGTCCGGCATAGAGCGCTTGGCCGCCGAGCCCCTCCTCGATGCGGATGAGCTGGTTGTACTTGGCCAGTCTGTCCGAGCGGGCGAGCGAGCCGGTCTTGATCTGTCCGCAATTGGTCGCGACCGCGAGGTCGGCGATGGTGGAATCCTCGGTCTCGCCGGAGCGGTGCGACATCACCGCGGTGTAGCCGGCGCGCTGGGCCATATCGACGGCGGCCAAGGTCTCGGTGAGCGAACCGATCTGGTTGACCTTCACCAGGATTGAGTTGGCGGTGCCGGTCTCGATGCCGCGGGCGAGACGCTCGACATTGGTCACGAACAGGTCATCGCCGACGAGCTGCACCCGGTTGCCGATCCGGTCGGTCAGCAGCTTCCAGCCCTCCCAATCGTCCTCCGACATGCCGTCCTCGATCGAGAGGATCGGGTAGGCCTCGGTCAGCTTGGCGAGGTAATCGACCTGCGCCTCGATCGAGCGGGTCTGGCCCTCGCCCTCGTAGTGGTAGGCACCGTCCTTGAAGAACTCGGTGGCGGCGCAGTCGAGCGCAAGCACCACGTCACTGCCGGGCTTGAAGCCGGCGGCGCTGATCGATTCCATCACGAAATCGAGGGCAGCCTCGGCGGAGGGCAGGTTCGGGGCGAAGCCGCCCTCGTCGCCGACGTTGGTGTTGTGGCCGGCCTTCTTGAGCGCGCTCTTCAGGGTGTGAAAGATCTCCGCGCCCATCCGCACCGCGTCGGAGAGCGAGGTGGCGCCGACCGGCATCACCATGAATTCCTGGAAGTCGATCGGATTGTCGGCATGCGCGCCGCCGTTGACGATGTTCATCATCGGAACCGGCAGCACACGGCCCTGCACGCCACCGACATAGCGGTAGAGTGGCAGACCGGCCGTTTCGGCAGCGGCCTTCGCCACCGCGAGCGAGACGCCCAGGATGGCGTTGGCGCCGAGGCGCGCCTTGTTCGGCGTGCCGTCGAGCGCGATCATCGCCTCGTCGACCGCGACCTGATCCTCGGCATCCATGCCGCCGATCGCGTCGAGAATTTCGGTCTGCACTGCGTCGACGGCCTTGAGCACGCCCTTGCCGTTGTAGCGGCCCTTGTCGCCATCGCGCAGCTCGACCGCCTCGTGGGCGCCGGTGGAGGCGCCGGAGGGAACCGCGGCGCGGCCGAAGGAGCCGTCCTCCAGAAGGACATCGACTTCGACGGTGGGGTTGCCACGGCTGTCGAGAATCTCGCGGGCGGCGATATTGGTGATCGCGGTCATGGGCGCTCCTTGGCGGCGCGTCGCGGTGGGGTCGTCTCGCGGATGTCTTCGAGACCCGCGCAGCCTGCGACGCTTTGCGTCGCGGGCTTATCCGCCAACCTCGGGATGTCGGCAAGCTCCCGAAGGCGGCTCGGGACCGAGCCACTTCGATAAAATCCGCTCGATGTCGCGAATCTCTTCGGGCTTTATCCGGCTATCGGGCGGAATCCCTGGCATTCACCGCGCACAATAGGCGGGCTCGCGAAGGCGGCGTATAGGGCCACCATGGATTCGATCGAGACTCACGCCAAGCAACTCGGACGGCAGACGCCGCTGCCGACCTCTCCGGAGGCCGCGCAGCTTGACCGCGTGCCGAACCCGCATGCCGATACCGACTACCTTGCCCGCTTCACCGCGCCGGAATTCACTTCGCTCTGCCCGGTGACGGGTCAGCCGGATTTCGCCACGCTCGTCATCGACTACGTGCCGGACCGCTGGCTCGTGGAGTCGAAGTCGCTCAAGCTCTATCTCGGAGCCTTCCGCAACCACGGCGCCTTCCACGAGGATTGCACCGTGGGCATCGGTCGGCGCCTCGTCGCCGTGCTCGAACCGCGCTGGCTGCGCATCGGCGGCTACTGGTATCCCCGCGGCGGCATCCCGATCGACGTGTTCTGGCAGACGGGTGAGCCACCCAAATCCGTCTGGCTGCCGGATCAGGGCGTCGCTCCTTATCGCGGCCGGGGGTAACCGCGCTTTCCGCCGTCAATGTTGCTCGGCCAGCACCCGCACAGTGCGGGCGATGAGCTTTTCCTGCGCCTCGATCGGACCGCCATGGATGACAGCGACCGCCTCCAGCATCCGCTCCAGGTCGTCGCGCTTGGCAGCATCGAGCTTTTCCCGCAGGAGCGGAGCGAGATGATCGATCGCGGTGTCGCCGTCCGACGCCTGCGTGGCCGCGTGGCGGATATAGGCCATGCGTGCTCCGTGATCTTCGCCGGGTGAGGTGACTTTGCGCATCTCCGCCTCGATGGCCGCCGCCTGCTCCGGCGTCGGCGTGCCGCGGGCGAGCACGACCAGCATCATCAGCACGCCGGCGGCGTCGGCCGGATCGCGAATGGCACGCAGCGGCGCTGCCCGAAAAGCAGCCTCGCTGCGCGCCCTCAGCTTGGCGCTGCGCCGGTCGCCGAGGAAGCGGTCGAGCTGCTCCATCCCGTTGCCGTAGATGAAGTAGTACAGCAGCCCGGTCATGACGGCCCCGACGACGGCTGCGATGACAGGCATGATCCCCCCGCGATTGTTGCGATGCGGTGCAACCTGTCTCAGTGTCGCGTAGGGTGCAATCCCGTCTCCCATGCCCGGACTGATCGAAAAATGGGTCTTGTCAGACCTCTGGGAGGGCGCGGGCACGAAAAAGGCGGCCGGTTTACCGGGCGGCCTTGGCGCGGGTCTGATTTTTTT
>JAGTAM010000167.1 GCA_023422485.1 Pseudomonadota bacterium
ACCGGAGCGCGCCTCCTGTTCGGAGCGGCGGCGGCCGTGGCGGTCGCCGCCTTCGCCTGGCCAGCGCCCCTCGATCCGGTTCCGCCGCCGGCAGCCGCGATCGCCGCACCGCCCCGTCCCGGAGAGACCGCTCTGCTGCGCCCGCTGTTCGATCCCGGCCGGCGCGACTGGACCGCACGCGGCAGCCGTGGCGCGGTGCTGGAGGGCGAGCCGCACCGGCCCGTCCTGACCGTGCGGGGCATCCTGCTCGACGGGACGGCGGCGCGCGCGCTGATCGACGACGGCACGCCGGAGCAGACCTGGCTCGCCCCCGGCGAGGGCCGCGGCGGCTGGCGCGTTACGGCGATCACGGCCGACGGCGTGAGCGTCGATCAGGGCGGCCATCTCTTCACGGCCGCGTTCATGGGCCTGCCGGCGACCTTGCGCCCGCTGCCGCTCGGCCCGACCCTGCGGCGCTGACGGGCCGCTCCTGCCAAGTGGCACGGGCCGGAGCCTCATCCCGACAGGTGGCCACCGGCTTTCGGAAAAGGACGACGCGCGAGGACCGGTGTCTCCTTCCGCGCGCCCGGAGGAACGACAGGTTCCTTAAACAGACGCGAAGCCGCGCCTGCCGTAGAAAGTATGACTTATTCTTACCAGACGCGCTATCATGGTCGGGAGGAGTGACCATGCCGACGATCGAGAAGAGAACCATCAGCCTGCCGTCCGAGCATACCGCGTTCATCGATGCAAAGGTGGCCTCGGGCGCCTACGCATCGACCAGCGAAGTGGTCCGGGCAGGCTTGCGCGCGCTCAAGGAGCGGGACGAGGCAGTCGAGCGCTGGCTCAAGGACGAGGTCGCCCCGGTCTTCGACGCGATGGCGGCCGATCCGTCCCGCGGCATTCCGGCAGAGAGCGTGTTTGCCGAAATCAGGGATCGTCATGCCAAGCACCTGCGCGATCCGAAGTGACACGGCGGACGCTCATCATTGCCCCGGAAGCGCGTGATGATCTCAACAGCCTCTATGACTGGATCGCGGGCGCGGCTTCATCGGAGGTGGCGCTCATGTAGATCGAGCGGATCGAGCGTCACCTCGGCGGCTTCGACTTAGCGGCGGAGCGTGGCACCAAGCGGGACGACGTTCGGCCAGGACTGCGAATCGCGGGCTTCGAGCGGCGAGTGACGATCGCCTTCACGCTCGAGCCGGAGCGGGTCACGATCCTGCGTATCCAGTACGGCGGCAGGGATTGGGAGCGCGACCTGTCGGCCAACGAGGAGGGCTGATGGGCCTCGCGGCTGCGGAGTGGCGGGTTCCCTGTTCGCCCCGACGTTCGACGCCACGGTCGGCCTCTCGATCGACATGGGTGATGATCGATCCGGCACAACCGGCATCGTCGGCGAAGCTGACCCAGGGCGGCCGAGCTTGGTTTTGCGGCCGAGGTCGCTCGACATCCGAGTGTCTCTCAAAAAACTGCCGCTGCTCCTCCAAAGCCGAAGGGAAACGGTCGGTGACCGGAAGTCTCGTGAGGCGCTCTGGAACGACAATGCACTGATCAGTCGATCATCCGCCGCAGGATACCCTCGGTGCCCGGCAGCGGGGCCGCCATCGGCGGCGGGGCCGGCACCGGCCGGATCGGCATCATCGCCTTGAGCTGCTGCCGGAAGTCCTCGGCGATGCGGTCGGCCTCCGCCGTTCCGCGGATCACCCTCGGCCGGATGAACACGATCAATTCCGTGCGCACGCGCTCGTCGATCCGGTTGCGGAAGGCCGGGCCGAGCACGGGCAGGTCGCCCAGGACCGGAACGATCTCGCTGCGGATCTGGGCCTTCTCCTGGACGAGGCCGCCAATGGCGAGGCTGCGCCCGTCGTTCACCGCGACGCTCGTCGCCAGCCGCCGCTGCCGGATGGTCGGCGAGTTGATGTCCGAGGTCGTCGTCTTCACCACGTCGCTGACCTCCTGGTTGATGTCGAGCACCACGAGGCCGTTCTTGTTCACCCGCGGCGTCACCGAGAGGATGACGCCGGTATCCTTCATCTCGATCTGGTTGAGGATCGGCGCGTTCGCCGACAGGGCGCTCTGGCCGGTCTGCTGCACGATCGGCACCTGATCGCCGACCTGCAGCTTGGCGGTGCGGTTGTCGAGCACGGTGATGTTGGGCGAGGAGATCACGTTGACCCGCGTCACGCCCTGCAGCGCGTTGAGCACGACGTTGAAGTCGGCGGCGTTCAGCAGGTAGTTGAAGCCCGGCACGCCCCGCGCCGCCGCCTTGATGAGCGCGTCGGTGCCGGCGATGGACCCATTGCCGAAGGTGTCCTTCTGGATGTTGTTGAACTGCGACCGGCCGTTGTTCAGGAACCACTGCACCCCGAAGCGCAGGTCGTTGTTGAGCGTCACCTCGGCGATCACGGTCTCCAGCAGCACCTGGGTCGGCATCGCATCGAGGCGGCCGAGGATGCGCAGGATCTTGTCGTACTGGTTGCGCGTGGCCGAGATGACGAGGCTGTTGTTGGCCTCGTCCGCCACGATGCCGATGGCGTCGCGCCGTCCATAGCCCCCGCCATAACCCCCGCCATAGCCGCCCATCGCGCCCGGATCGGCGCCGTAGGGCGAGGCGCCGCCCGCGACACCCGGCGCGAGGCCGGCTCCGGCCTGCCCGAAGCCGTGACCGGACGAGGCCGGGCTCGCCGCGGATGCCCCTGCTCCGAACCCCGAACTTCCCGAGGGCTGGGTCGAGACGGAGTGCGTCGCCGCTTGGCCCCCCGAGGCCGCCCCCGCGCCAAGGGTCGACGGGTTTCCGTATCCGGCCGCCCCGATGCCCGTTCCGGACATGTCCGAGCCGATGCCGCCCCCGAAGCTCCCTGCCCCGAGGCCCGCCGTCCCGAAACCCGCCGTCCCGATGCCGGTGCCGACCGGCATGCCGGTCTCGGCCGCGACGCCGCCCTGGAGCACCTGCGCCAGTTCCTTGGCCGAGCGGTTCTGAATGCGATAGACGAAGAGCTGCCGCTCCCGCTCGGCGGCGAGCGATTCCAGTTGCTCCAGCCAAGCGCGGGCGCGGTCGAGATAGACCGCGCGGGAGCTGACCACGAGGATCGCGCTGAGCGCCTCGTTGGGCACGAATCGGATCATGTCGCCGGTTCCGGCGGCCTCTGCGTTGAAGATCTGCGAGAGGTCGCGGGCGATGGTGCGGGGATGGGCGCTGCGCACGGGCAGCATCGCCGTCGACATGCCGCGCATCCAGTCGACGTCGAACACCTCGATGGTCTGGCGCAGGGCCCGGATCTGTCCGGCATCCCCCGACAGGATCAGCACGTTGCGCGTGCGGTCGGCCCGCAGCAGCACCTCGCGCGGGGCGACCGAGGCGAGGATGGCCTGCATCTCGACCGCCGCGATCCAGCGCAGGGGGACGACGACGGCGCCGGCCTCCGCGCCCGCCCCCTGCACCGGCTGCACCCCCGTGCCGCCGGCCGGCGCGATCAGGGCCGTGCGTCCCCGGCGGCGCAGGACGAGCCCCCGGCTTCCGAGCGCGGTCTCGAACATCGCCAGCAACGCGTCGCGGGTGACCGGGCCGCCCGTCTGAAGGGTGAGCGTGCCCGAGGCCCGCTCGTCGAGGGTGTAGCCCCAGCCGAGCGTGTCGGCCAGGACCGCCTTCGCCGCCACCGGCAAGGGTGCCTCGACGAGGTTGAGCGTGACCATGCCGCCGGGGAGCGGGGCTCGGACCGGGGTCTCGCCGCCCACGAGCCGGTCCGTGCCGTGCACGACGATCCCGGCCGATCCCCGCCGCGCGGGATCGGGCGCCGGAGCGGCCGGATAGGCTCCC
>JAGTAM010000316.1 GCA_023422485.1 Pseudomonadota bacterium
GCGACACGCGGCAGCACGGCGGCGCTCATCCCTGTCGCGATGAGGCCTGCACAACTGGCGGCGATGAGCAGGCGCCCGTCCGGATCGGCTCCGACGAACAGCATGACCGGGATCGAGGCGAGCAGACCGCCATAGAGGTAGGCGGCCAAGACGGCGCGACGGATGAACGAGACCGACACTTCGCGCGGCTTGGGACGCGAACGCCAGAGCCAGCATTGTTGAAGCACAACGATCGCCAGCGGCAGGATGGCCGCTTCGAGCAGGCCGAGATACGCGCGATTGGCGGGATTCCAGAAGAGGTAGACGATGACTTGGACGACGCTCAGGCTGACGAGCACCGTGAAAGGAACGAGACGGAGAGCGACGTCGAGCTGCTCCACACGGACCCGAGCTTTCAGGTTGGCGTCGAGGGATTCGTTTTCACGACTGGCGCCTGATGGGAATGAAATCAGCATCTCACGTGACACGCGCATTCCATGGAAAGCCACCCGATACAGATGAAGAAGTTTTAATATTTTAAAATACCCTTGAATTGCCTCTTCCATCGCAGGATGGGGCTCTGGGCTTAAATTGCTGTGAACGCGACGCTTTGCATTTGATGCGCTTCGATTGCTCAATTTGCAATCTTCTGCGTCTCGTCTCAGGCCTGGAAAGGGCTGAGATGTCATCGTGATCACGGGGCAACAGCCATCCAGCCCGCTGCCACCCGGCACCCGCCGGCATCAGGCCTGTGGCGGGCCGGCCATCGCCGACGGACCGCGCCCCGAACCTTGAACCTTACGTTGACGCGCTGATAGGCCGCCGGTTTTGGCGGATCGGTGACGCCCCGTGTTCGATTTTCGGCGGTACAGGAGTGGCCCTCGCCAGGGCGGGCGCCGCCATTATGCGGCCAAAGAAGCCCGCGGCGCAGCTGCGGAGGCGAGGCCTTGTCGATGCCAACGGCACAAGCGCATCGACCGCCGACGTTGCGCGGCCTCAGAGCGCCTTCCGAAGACGTGGTTTGCGGTTCGTCGAAAGAAGGCGCGACGAAACAACGACCTAGAGCCGCCGGCCCGATGCGATCGGGTTGGGCACAACGCGAATGGCGGGGCCGGCCCCGGACTTCGGCACGGGCGTCACGAGTGTTCTCGGGTGGCCGGCGCGGCGCCTCGTCCGCCTACCGGCTCTCGAGGCGGCATGAGGGGGGCGTCTCGACGGGGCAGGAGGCCGGCGGCTCTCGATAGATCCGCACCCGGGGCGGCTCATCGCCGTTTTCCAGCGCCGTGCGACGCTCTTCCTCGGCGTAGTCCCAGCTCCACTCGTCGGAATGCTCCCCATCGAGCACGACGCCGGACCGGCAGCCCCAGCCGTGCTGACGCGCCACCTGGGCCTGCTCGTAGGTGACGGTGAAGTAGCCGTATTCGTGAAGCTCGCGATCCCGGCACAGGATCTTGCCGTCAGGCGTCACGATATCGCCTGGCTTCGCACCCTGCGGCAGTGTCGATGTCAGTGTCGATGTCACGGATGGCTCCCACGCGTCACACTTCGGCACGATCATACCGATCCATCGGGCGCGCGCAAAAGGCTACGCGCCGCATCGCTGCAAAATAACGTCAGACGGCTTCGGCGATGTCGGTGATCGCGCCCGAGGCGCTCGCGCCGCACCCGCCGCACGGCATGCCTGCGGGCGTTCGAAGCCCGCGCCATCCACCGAACCCGCGGATTGGCGGCCCGCAGGATTCGAATCGATCTCACGACAGGCCGACCGAAAGCGGCAAAGGAGAATGCAGAGCGAGACCGGACCTTTTCCTCGACGTGCGCCCTCCGGACATGTTTGCTGAGGAGAGCGGCCAGCACGAGCCGGATAGGGAGTGAACATGCGCAACGGTTGGATCGTGATCGGCGCACTTGGCTGCGCTCTATGGGCCGCGCCGGCCCAGGCGCGCATCACCGGCATCGAGATCACCGGCATCGAGCCCTTTGCGGACGGCGCCGAGTTCGGCGCGGCCGGCAGCTACGAGCGCGTCGTCGGCACGGCCCGCGGGGAACTCGACCCGGCCGATCCCGCCAATGCCGGCATCGTCGACATCGCCCTGGCGCCCCGCAACGCCCGCGGCTTGGTCGAGTACAAGACCGACCTGTTCATCCTGCGGCCCAAGGATCCGGCCCGCGGCAGCGGAACGCTCCTGTTCGAGGTGCTGAACCGGGGCCGCAAGTTCCTCTTCAACTGGGTCCTCGATGCGCCGGCCCAAGGCGTGCAGGCCGTCAACGATCCGAAGACCGCCACGGATGCCGGGACCGGGCTCGTCCTGCGCCGGGGCTACACCCTCGTCTGGTCCGGCTGGGAGGCGGATGCCCTCCGCCAACAGGGTGGCATGGCCATCGATGTGCCGGTGGCCACGCGCGGCGGCCAGCCGATCGTCGAGCTCGTGCGCGATGAACTCGTCAGTGCGACCCGCGGGCCCCCGGAGGCGCCCTTCGCCCTGACCTTCAAGACAGCCAGCCCAGACAAGACGAGCGCGCGGCTCACCGTGCGGCGCCGGGAGGCCGACCCGCCGCGGCCGGTGCCGCCGGAGGCTTGGCACTACGCCACGCCGCGTGAGATCGAGCTCCTGCCGAAGGGCACCAAGCCGTTGCCCGGCTCGCTCTACGAATTCACCTACCAAGCGACCGAGCCGAAGGTGCTCGGGATCGGTTTCGCCGCCACGCGGGATGTGGTGGCCTATCTCCGCAGCGAGGCCGGGGCTGCGGCCAACCCGGCGGGCGGCGCCATCAGGCACACCCTCGCGCTCGGCATCTCGCAGAGCGGGCGCTATCTCCGCGATTTCATCCAGCAGGGGTTCAACCGGGACGAAGCCGGCAAGCGGGTCTTCGACGGCGTGCTGTCCCATATCGCGGGCGTGGGCGGGGTGTTCCTCAATGCCCGCTTCGGTCAGCCTTCCCGCACCAACACGCAGCACGAAGACCACCTCTACCCGGAGAACACCTTCCCGTTCTCGGCCGCCCGCCAGCACGACCCGATCACCGGGCGGACGGGCAGCATCCTGCGGGACGATGGCTTCGATCCGCTGCTGATCGAAGCGAACACTGGCACGGAATATTGGCAGAAGGGCGCCTCCCTCCTGACGACCGACCCGGTCGGCCGCAGCGATGTGCCGCTGCCCGACACCGCGCGCGCCTATCTGGTATCGAGCGGCTTCCATTACGGGCGTGCGGGCCTGACCTCGACCAAGGGCCCCTGCACGAACCCGCGCAGCACCCTGAATCCGGCCCCGGCGGTTCGCGCCCTTCTCGTCGCGCTGGAGGAGTGGGTGAAGGACGGCAAGGCGCCCCCCGACAGCCGTGTTCCCCGCCTGTCGGACGGGACACTGGTCGAGGCGGCGGAGATCGGCTTTCCGTTCATGGTCGGCGTCCCCGTTCCGACGGCGCCCAATGCGATTGCGCGCTTCAGCACCTACCTGGACCCGCGCCCGGAAAGCGGGCCGCAATATCGCCCGCTGGTCCCGCGCGTCGACGCCGACGGCAACGACGTGGCCGGCATTCGTCTGCCAGCCGTCGCGGCACCGCGGGCAACCTTCACGGGCTGGAACCTCTATGCCGAACCCTTCCCCGCCGACGCCTTGTGCGACCGGGAGGGCAGCCAGATCCCGTTCCCGGCCACGCAGGCCGAGCGGATCGAGAAAGGTGATCCCAGACGGTCCGTGGAAGAGCGTTATCCGGATGCCGGCGCCTATAGCGCGGCCGTGACGAAGTCCGTCGATGCTCTCGTGACGGAGCGCCTCCTGCTGCGCGAGGACGGGGATCGCATGATTGCCGCGGCTCGACAGGAAGCGCCGTAGCCGTCGCGCGCTCGGCCAGGGCGGGCGCCGGCCGGGCGAGGGGAATGACGGAGCCCGGCGCGTCAGCCTTCGACCGACGGCCGGTTCCAGACGCGCTGCGCCCACACCGATAGGATCGCCGAGACGAGCACGAACGGCAGGGCGACGATCAACGCCGCCCCGGTCTCGCTGCCGATCAGCGTCGCGAGAGCATCCCGCAGGGCAAACAGCAGGAGAACCAGGGCGGCGACGACCAGCAGGAGCGCGCCGCCGAACAGCAGCACGAGCAGAGCGACCGCCCGCAGATTGCCGCGGATTTCCGTTCGCGCCAGCCGGAGCAGCTTGCCGAGGTGAGCGC
>JAGTAM010000370.1 GCA_023422485.1 Pseudomonadota bacterium
TATAAGACACCGCTCCTGCGGGGCGCATGACAGCCAGGCCGCGCACGAGGCGGCGCGGCCGACGGGAGACGCCGCGAGCGAGCGGGCCGTCGAGATCACGATGATGCGGGCGCTGTTCCCGCATCAGGCCGAGCGCCGCGCCTTCCTGCGCAGTGTCGGACTGGCGACCGCGGCGGCGGCCGTCAGCCAGTTCCTGCCCACGAAGTTCGTGGCCGAGGCTTTCGCGGAGACGGCCAAGCCCGAGAAGGCGGACCTCAAGGTCGGCTTCATCCCGATCACCTGCGCCACCCCGATCATCATGGCCAAGCCCATGGGCTTCTACGAGAAGCAGGGCCTCAACGTCGATGTGGTGAAGACCGCCGGCTGGGCGGTGGTGCGCGACAAGACCCTGAACAAGGAATACGACGCCGCCCACATGCTCGCGCCGATGCCGCTCGCCATCACGATGGGCCTCGGATCGAATCCGGTGCCGTTTGCGGTGCCTGCCATCGAAAACGTCAACGGACAGGCAATTTGCCTCGCGAATAAGCACAAGGACAACCGCGACCCGAAGAACTGGAAAGGGTTTAAGCTCGCGATCCCGTTCGATTACTCGAACCACAACTACCTGCTGCGCTACTATCTCGCCGAGCACGGCATCGATCCCGACACCGACGTGCAGCTCCGCTCGGTTCCGCCGCCCGAGATGGTCGCGAACCTCCGCGCCGACAACATCGACGGCTTCCTCGCCCCCGACAACGTCGTCCAGCGCGCGGTCTATGACGGCGTCGGCTTCATCCACATCCTGTCGAAGGAGATCTGGGACGGGCATCCCTGCTGCTCCTTCTCGGTGGCGCAGGACACGATCCGCGAGATGCCGAATGCGACGGCCGCACTGCTGCGCGCCATCCTCCAGGCCACCGCCTATGCCTCCAAGGCGGAGAACCGCAAGGAGATCGCCGCGGCGATCGCGCCCGCGAACTACCTCAACCAGCCGCTCACGGTTGTGGAGCAGGTTCTCACCGGCACTTATGCCGATGGGCTCGGCAGCGTGAAGAAGGACCCCAAGCGGGTCGCCTTCGATCCCTTCCCCTACGAAAGCTTCGCGATCTGGACGCTGACCCAGATGAAGCGCTGGGGCCAGATCAAGGGCGATGTCGATTACGCGGCCGTGGCTCGCCAAGTCTACCGCGCCACCGACGCGGCCCGGCTGATGAAGCAGGACGGGCTCGTCCCGCCGGAGTCCACGTCCAAGACCTTCGTGGTCATGGGCAAGACCTTCGATCCGGCCAAACCCGAGGAATACCTCGACTCCTTCAAGATCAAGCGCGCGAGCTGAAGCCCATGCAACGCACTCTCTCGCTTCGCGCCGGCATCCTTTCCCTCGCGCTTCTCGCCCTGATCCTCCTCGGCTGGCAGGTCGCGGTGAGCGGCTCGACCCGGACTGAGGCCATGGACCCGGAATATGCCGCCCTGATGGGGCAGACGGCCACGACCGGAAAGTCGGCCATGCCCGGCCCCCTCGATGTCGGGGCCACGATCTGGCGACATCTCAAGGACCCGTTCTACGACCGCGGGCCCAACGACAAGGGCATCGGCATCCAGCTCGCCTATTCCATCGGACGCGTGGCGCTGGGCTACGGCCTCGCGGTGCTGGTGGCGATCCCGGTCGGCTTCCTCATCGGCATGTCGCCGCTGATGAGCCGGGCACTCGACCCGTACATCCAGATCCTGAAACCGGTCTCTCCGCTCGCCTGGATGCCGCTCGCCCTCTACACCATCAAGGATTCGAGCCTGTCGGCGATCTTTGTGATCTTCATCTGCTCGATCTGGCCGATGCTGATCAACACGGTCTTCGGCGTCGCAGGCACGCGCAAGGAATGGCTCAACGTCGCCCGCACCCTCGAGGTGAGCCCGATCCGGCGCGCCTTCACGGTGATCCTGCCGGCGGCAGCCCCGACGATCCTCACCGGCATGCGCATCTCGATCGGCATCGCGTGGCTCGTCATCGTCGCCGCCGAGATGCTCGTGGGGGGGACCGGCATCGGCTACTTCGTCTGGAACGAGTGGAATAACCTCTCGATCACCAATGTGATCGCCTCGATCCTGGTGATCGGCCTCGTCGGCATGGTCCTCGACCAGTTGCTCGCCCGCGCGCAAGCCCTCGTCACCTTCCCTGAATGAGGCCGAGCATGAGCAAGCTCCTTCCCTTCGTGCGGCGCGCCGGTCGCGCCGTCCCCGACACCTCCGAGGCCGGGACCCGCCGCATGCCCACGTCCGAGAAGTTCATCTCCATCGAGGGGATCGCCCGGCGCTTTCCGGCGCCGGGGGGAAAGACGACCACGATCTTCGAGAACTTGTGGCTGCCGATGCGGCGCGGCGAGTTCGTCTGCATGATCGGCCATTCCGGCTGCGGCAAGACCACCGTGCTCAACATCCTCGCCGGGCTCGATGCGCCAAGCGACGGCGTCGTCATCGTCGACGGGCAGGCGATCACCGGCACGAGCCTCGATCGCGCCGTGATCTTCCAGGGCCACGCCCTGCTGCCCTGGCGCAGCGTGCTCGGCAACGTCGCCTACGCGGTCTCCTCGCGCTGGCGGAAGGCGAGTGGGGCCGAGATCGAGGCCCGCGCCCGCAAGGCGATCGGTACGGTGGGGCTCGCCGGGTCCGAGCACAAGCGCCCGTCGGAGCTGTCCGGCGGCATGAAGCAGCGCGTCGGCATCGCCCGGGCGCTCGCCATCGAGCCGAAGATCCTGCTGATGGACGAGCCGTTCTCGGCGCTCGATGCGCTCACCCGCGGCACGCTGCAGGACGAGGTGCGCCGGATCTGCGTCGAGACCGGGCAGACCGTCTTCATGATCACCCACGACGTGGACGAGGCGATCTACCTCGCCGACCGGATCGTGCTGATGACCAACGGGCCGGAGGCGAAGGTCGCCGAGATCGTCGAGAACCCGCTGCCCAAGGACCGCGACCGCACGCAGCTCCACCACGCGCCGGGCTACTACGCCCTGCGCAACCACCTGATCGACTTCCTCGTGACCCGCTCCCGTACCCTGCGGGACGCGATGCCCGACGGCTACGACCCCCGCCATCCGCCGGTGGTGCGCCCCTCCCTCAGCGAGGCGGATGCTGCCGCCATCGCCACCGATCCCCCGGCCCGCCGGGCCTGAGCACGCCACCTCCCGATCACCGCCTCAACCTCGATTCCGCTCGGTAGCGGGCAAGGTCCCGATGCCCACATCCAAGGAGACGCCCCGATGAAGCGCGAAGACCTCACCGAGAAGCTTCTCGACATCAAGCGCGAGAAGGGCTGGACCTGGAAATACATCCAGGACGAGATCGGCGGCATCTCGCCGATCCTCATCACGGCCGCCTGCATGGGCC
>JAGTAM010000391.1 GCA_023422485.1 Pseudomonadota bacterium
GGTTCAAATCCAGCCCCCGCAACCAAACCTCACACAACAGACAGCCGGACGGCACGGACGCCGGACGCACCAAACCGACAGGCCCGCAGGCTCACACCTCGCGGGCCTTTTGTCGTTCGCGCACCCCCTTCGGGACTTCCTCCCCGGACCCCGATCGCCGCGGTGCCGCCTCGCCATGACGCCCGCTGCAACCGTGCGAACGAGAGGGGAGGGGCTATTGGCGATACCCGCCTGTCGCGATCGATGTGACCGGGCGCAAAGGTGGCCATGTCTCTCGAACGCGCTGCCTTCCTCGCATCCGTGGAAAGCAGCCCGATCCCTGTACGGCTCTACGGAAACACGTGCCCGCCAACGATCCGCAGGCCAACCTCGCGGCCGGCCGCGAGACGCGCCGTGTCCGCGGCTTCGACCACCACGACCTTTGCGCCGGGGCGGTCGACCTCAATCCGCTGACGTCCCTGCGTCCGGTATGAGGAACGGACCGTGCCGCTCAGATGCGCCTCATGCGCCTCGGCGAACTGAAGCTGCCAGGGGCGGGCGTAGAGCTTGACCGGTCCGACCAAGCCGGCCGGGGCGGTGAGCGGCGTCGGGCGGCCGTCGACGAGGACCTGTCCGTTCTGCGCGATCGCCTCGACCTCGATCGTGTCACCCAAGAATTTCAGCACGGTCGGCGACACCGGGTGCTCCTGCACCTCATCCGGCGTGCCGACCTGCTCCAGGCGGCCACGGTCGAGCACGGCCACGCGGTCGGAGAGTTCGAGCGCCTCGTCCTGATCGTGCGTGACGAAGATCGTGGTCTGGCCAGTGCGGTCGTGGATCTCCCGCAGCCAGCGGCGCAGGTCTTTTCTGACCTGCGCATCAAGCGCCCCGAAGGGCTCGTCGAGCAGCAGCACCCGAGGCTCGACTGCGAGCGCGCGGGCCAACGCGATGCGCTGGCGCTGGCCGCCGGAGAGCTGGCTCGGGTAGCGATCGGCAAAGCCCGAGAGCTTGATCAGGTCGAGCAGGTTGCCGACCCGGCGCTTGATCTCGGCCTTGTCTGGGCGCTCTGAGCGCTTCCGGGCGTTGAGCCCATAGGCGATGTTCTGTGCCACCGTCATATGCTTGAACAGGGCGTAGTGCTGGAACACGAAGCCAACCGCCCGCCGCTGGACCGGCACCTGCGTGGCGTCGTCGCCCCCGAAGATGATCCGGCCGCGATCGGGGAAATCGAGCCCGGCGATGATCCGCAGCAGCGTGGTCTTGCCCGAGCCCGAGGGTCCCAGCAGCGCCAGCAGCTCGCCCGCGCGCACGTCGAGGGTGAAGTCGTGCAGCACCGCCGCCGTGTCGAAGGTCTTCGACACGTCCTCGATACGGATCGCGGTGGCTTTGGTGCCGTGGCTCAGCGGGTCAATGGCGCCGGGCGCCCGCCGCGAGGTCGTCGGCGTAGCGCCATTCGAGGACGGATTTGACGGCGAGGGTGACAAGAGCGAGCCCGGCAAGGAGAGAGGCGACGGCGAACGCGGCAACGAAGTTGTACTCATTGTAGAGAATCTCCACGTGCAGCGGCAGCGTATTGGTGAGCCCGCGGATATGGCCGGAGACGACCGAGACCGCGCCGAACTCGCCCATCGCGCGGGCGTTGCAGAGCAGGACGCTGTAGAGCAGGCCCCAGCGGATGTTGGGTAACGTCACCGTCCGGAAGGCGTGCCATCCGGAGGCGCCGAGGGTGAGGGCGGCTTCTTCCTCCGCCGTGCCCTGCTCCTGCATCAGCGGGATGAGTTGGCGGGCGACGAAGGGGAAGGTGACGAAGATCGTCGCGAGCACGATGCCGGGCACCGCGAAGATGATCTGAATGTCGTGCTCGACGAGGAAGGGGCCGAACAGGCCGCGCGAGCCGAAGACCAGCACGTAGATCAGCCCGGATACCACCGGCGAGACCGAGAACGGCAGGTCGATCAGCGTGACGAGCAGGTTCTTGCCCCGGAACTCGAACTTGGCGACGGCCCAGGAGGCCGCGACGCCGAAGACCAGGTTGAACGGCACGGCGATCGCCGCGACGAGCAGCGTCAGCCGGATCGCCGCCTGAGCGTCGGGCTCGGAGAAGGCGGCGAGATAGGCCCCCCAGCCCTTGGCCAACGCCTGCGCGAACACCGTGAGAAGCGGCAGGACGAGAAAGAGACCGAGGAAGGTCAGCGCCACCGCGATCAGCAGCCAACGCACGACCCGCCGCTCGGTGACGACGCTGGCGGGCGGCGGCAGGGTCTCTTGCCGCAACTCCGCGACGGGGTCTTGAGCCAGCGCCTCAGACATAGCCGAACCTCCGCCGGCTCCAGGCCTGGATCAGGTTGATCGCGAGGAGGGTCACGAAGGAGATCGCCAGCATGATCACGGCGATGGCGCTCGCGCCCGCATAGTCGAACTCGGAAAGCTTGATGACGATGAGCAGCGGCGCGATCTCGGAGACGTAGGGCAGGTTGCCGGCGATGAAGATGATCGAGCCGTACTCGCCGACACCGCGGGCGAAGGCGAGGGCGAAGCCGGTCAGAACCGCCGGGATCAGCGGCGGCAACACCACCCGCGTCAGCGTGGTGATCCGTGAGGCGCCGAGGATGGCGGAGGCCTCCTCAACCTCCTTGTCGATCTCGGCGATCAGCGGCTGCACCGTGCGGACCGCGAAGGGCAGGCCGATGAACACCATGGCGATGAAGATGCCGACCGGCGTGTAGGCCGCCTCGATGCCGATCTTGGCAAGCTGTTCGCCGACCAGTCCGTTGGGCGCGTAGAGCGAGGCCAGCGCGATGCCGGCCACCGCGGTCGGCAGGGCGAAGGGCAGGTCGACCACCGCGTCCGCGAGCTTGCGGCCGGGAAAGTCGTAGCGGGTCAGCAC
>JAGTAM010000402.1 GCA_023422485.1 Pseudomonadota bacterium
GGCGAACCGTGCGCAGGCGCAATCGCTTGCCCGAGGAGGTCATCCAGGCCACGTCCCGGTTCAGGGTTCCTGTCCGGAAGTCCAGACAGCGCCGGTAGGATAGGATCTCGGCTTCCGCAAGGACGAAGGGTTCGTCGTCGACGGAAAGCGACATGACCGTCCCGTCGGGACAGTTCAGGATGCTCTGACCGACTGTGGGAAAGCCGTAGGCGCGCTCCCCGTACGAGATCGGGCGATGCTCGTAGAAGCCGTTGAGATAGGTGCCCGCCTCCCGGACCGGTGTTCCCTCGTCGGCGATCCCGCGCATTCCGAGATAGCCGTTCGACAGGGCGAACATCGTCTCCCCCTGCCCAGCGAAGTCGCGCGCCAGTTCGCGCACGTAGCGGACGGCTTCGATCGCCCACGGGTTCGGGGGAAAGATATCGGTCGGCGGATTCAGGCGCGGGCGCAGCATCGATCGTCCGTTCGCTCCGTCTCGGGGGGATGCCGGCCCGGCGGTCTCGTTGGTGACAAAGGGCTGCCACCCGTCACGGAGCGCCTGCTCCATGGTTTCCGCCGACTTAGTCGAACCGGCACGGCCCTGGGGCCGGGGCCAGGCCGGCACGACTTGCGAACATACAACCTGAACAGCGTTGATCCTGGCGCCGCTCGCAATACCCGTGGCTCACGATCGATCATCCCATACAATCGACGCAACCAGACGGTGTCAATATCGGGCGAACATCGATTAAACGGGCGATGATGTTCGGGGAATCGTATTTTTTATCATTTGATATGAGATCATAATCTCAATCGCCTCTCAAAAATCGCTCATCTTTCTGTTGGAAGCCGATCGTCATTTGCTTCATCGTGGAAAATATTAGAATCATTGATCGGCTTCGTCGGCCCCCTCACGGCTGGCTGCGCCGGGGACCGACGGATGGAGCCGATCCGATGACGTTGCGCCTCACGTCGATTCCGGCAGCCGGCGGCGGTCAGCCTATGAGGCGCCGTCCCGAACCCGATCGGACGAGATCGACGCCTTCGGCATGAGGCTGACATGGACGACAGCATCCTGGTCGTGAATGCCGGCAGCTCGTCGATCAAGTTCAAGCTGTACCGCATCGACGGCGCGGACCCGACTCCCCTCCTGGGCGGCGGGATGAGCGGCATCGGCGGCACGCCTCTGCTGACGGTGAAGGACGGAAGCGGTGCGATCCTGGAAGAGCGTCGCTTAACGTCCGGCGAAGTGCCGGACGCCTCGGCCGCGCAGCACTATCTCGGAGACTGGTTCGCCCACCACGGCGGCGCCGACTCGATCGTCGCGGTCGGGCATCGGGTGGTCCATGGCGGGCCGGACTTCGCCGAGCCGGTCCTGGTCGATGACGCGGTGTTGCGCAGGCTCGAAAGCTTCATCCCGCTGGCGCCGCTGCACCAGCTCGGCAACCTCGATCCGATCCGCGTGCTGCGGCAGCGACGGCCCGACCTACCGCAGGTCGCCTGTTTCGACACCGCCTTCCATCGCGGTCATCCGGAGCTGTCCGATCGCTTCGCCCTGCCCCGTCACCTTCATGACGAGGGCGTGCGGCGCTACGGCTTTCACGGCTTGTCCTACGAATACGTCGCCGGGCGCCTGCGGGATCTGGCGCCCGAGACGGCCCAGGGGCGCGTGGTGGTCGCCCATCTCGGCTCCGGCGCCTCGCTTTGCGCCCTGAAGGAGGGCCGGAGCGCGGAGACCACCATGAGCTTCACAGCTTTGGACGGCGTGCCCATGGGCACGCGCTGCGGCGCGCTCGATCCCGGGGTCGTGCTGCACCTCATCGAGCAGAAGGGCATGACCCCGGCCGAGGTCGGGCACATGCTCTACCATGAGAGCGGCTTGCTCGGCCTGTCCGGGTTGAGCAACGACGTGCGGACCCTGCTGGCGAGCGACCGGCCGGAGGCCGCCATGGCCGTCGCCTTCTTCTGCCGGCGGGTGGCGCAGGCCGCGGCGGCTTTGGCGGTGACGCTCGGCGGCCTCGACGCCTTCGTCTTCACCGCCGGAATCGGAGAGAACGCGCCCGAGATCCGGCAGCGCATCGTCGCCGAATTGGGCTGGGCCGGTTTGATCCTGAGCAATGACGCCAACCGCTCCGGCGTCGCAAGACTCGATGCGGCGGGAAGCCGGGCGCAGATCTGGATCATCCCGACCGACGAGGAGCGCATGATCGCGAGACACACGCTGCGTCTGCTGGGCCGCGCCGCGCCGGGAGCGACGGCATGAGGCGGACGACGCCGGGCCTGCAAGTGCGCGGTGCCCTTCTCGCGATCGGGCTCGCCGCCGGTCTTACCGTCGCCGCTCCCCCGCCGGCCGGGGCGCAGTCGCGCCTGAAGCAGCTGATCGACCGGCTGCGCGGTCAGAAGATGCCCGATGGCATTGCCAAATCGAACGGACGCATCGAAGCGACGCAGGTCGATGTCGCGGCCAAATATGCCGGCCGCATCGCGAAGCTGCTCGTCAAGGAAGGCGACGAGGTGAGCGCGGGCCAGGTGGTCGCGACGATTTCCTCACCCGAAACCGAGGCGCAGTTGCGCGGTGCCCAGGCCCAGGTGTTGCGGGCCAAGAAGAGCCTCGCGGAAGCGGTCGCCCTGATCGCCCAGCGAACCAGCGATCTCACCTTCGCCGAAGCCGACTACAACCGCGGCAAGGAGCTCGTCGGCAAGGGCTACCTGACCAAGCAGATCTTCGACCAGCGCAAGGCCAAGGCGGATGCGGCGAAGGCCGGGCTCGACGCCGCCAGGGCGCAGGAGGAGCAGGCGAAGTTCGCGGTGAAGAGCGCCGAGGCCGATGTCGAGCGGCTGCAGGCGGTTCTCGTCGATCTCGTGCTGCGCGCGCCCCGCGACGGGCGGGTGCAGTACCGGTTGGCGCGGGAGGGCGAGGTGGTCGGCGCGGGCACCCGCATCCTGACCCTGCTCGATCTCGCCGACGTCTACATGACGATCTACCTGCCGGCCGCGCAGGCCGGGCCGCTGGCGCTCAACGACGACGCCCGGATCATCCTCGATCCGGTGCCGCAATACGTGATCCCGGCGACGATCAGCTTTGTCGCCGCCGAGGCGCAGTTCACGCCCAAGAGCGTCGAGACCGAGGAGGAGCGCGAAAAGCTGACCTTCCGGGTTAAGCTCCAGATCGATCCCAAGATCCTGAAGAAGTATCATCGGCGGGTGAAGACGGGCGTGCGCGGCATGGGCTTCGTCCGCACCAAGGCCGATGCGAAATGGCCGCCCGACCTCGCCATAAAGCTGCCGTGAGGCCGGGATGAACGACGCGGCCGTCATCGCCCGGCTGGAGCAGGTCTCTCATCGCTACGGCGGGACGCGCGCGCTCGACGATGTGTCGCTCGACCTTCCGGCGGGCCGCATGGTCGGGGTGATCGGGCCGGACGGCGTCGGCAAGTCGACGCTGCTCGCGCTCGTGGCCGGCGTGCGGCGGATCCAGACCGGCCGCGTCACCGTGCTCGGCGGGGACATGGCGGAGCGCCGTCACCGCACGCGGGAGGCGGCGCGCATCGCCTACATGCCGCAGGGGCTCGGCCGCAACCTCTACCCGACGCTCAGCGTGTTCGAGAACATCGACTTCCACGGTCGGCTCTTCGGCCAGGGCGCCTCGGAGCGGCGGCGGCGCATCACCGACCTGCTCACCGCCACCGGCCTCGACCCGTTCGAGGACCGCCCGGCGGGCAAGCTGTCGGGCGGGATGAAGCAGAAGTTGAGTCTCTGCTGCGCCTTGATCCACGATCCCGACCTCCTGATCCTCGACGAGCCGACCACCGGTGTCGATCCGCTCTCGCGCGGGCAGTTCTGGGAGCTGATCGGCTCGATCCGGGCCGGGCGGCCCGGCATGAGCGTGATCGTCGCCACCGCCTACATGGACGAGGCCTCGCGCTTCGAGTGGCTGATCGCCATGGATGACGGCCACGTCATCGCCAGCGGCAGCCCTGCCGACCTGCTGGCCCGGACGGCCAAGCCCGACATGGAGGCCGCCTTCATCGCCCTGCTCCCGCCGGAGAAGCAGGCGCAGCACCGGCCGGTGGTGCTGAAGCCCCGGCTGCCCCGACTCGACGCGGTGCCGGCGATCGAGGCCGAGCACCTGACCCGGCGCTTCGGCAGCTTCACCGCGGTCGACGACGTCAGTTTTCGCATCGCCCGCGGAGAGATCTTCGGCTTCCTCGGCTCCAACGGCTGCGGCAAGTCCACCACGATGAAGATGCTCACGGGCCTCCTGCCGGTCTCGGAAGGAAGCGCCAAGCTGTTCGGCCACCCCGTGGGCGACAACGACATGGAGACCCGGCGCAACGTCGGCTACATGTCCCAAGCCTTCTCGCTCTACAGCGAGCTGACGGTGCTGCAGAACCTCGAACTGCACGCCCAGCTCTACCACCTGCCGCCGCACGATCGTCCGGTGCGGATCAAAGAGCTTCTCGAGCGCTACGAACTCGAACCGGTCAAGAACGCGCGGCCCGACAGCCTGCCGCTCGGAATCAAGCAGCGTCTGCAGCTCGCGGTCGCCGTTCTGCACCGGCCGGCGATGCTGATCCTCGACGAGCCGACTTCGGGCGTCGATCCCATCGCCCGCGACGCCTTCTGGCGCACGCTGATCGACCTCTCGCGCGACGAGGGCGTCACGATCTTCCTCTCCACCCACTTCATGAACGAGGCCGAGCGCTGCGACCGCATCTCGCTGATGCATGCCGGACGGGTCCTGGCGGTGGGCACGCCGGCCGAGCTGGTGCGGGAGCGCGGCAGCACTTCGCTTGAACAATGCTTCATCGATTACCTGGCCGAGGCCGCCGGGCTCGACCCGAAGGCGGGGCTCAAGGCGGCGAAAGAGGCGGCCGAACCGGACGCCCCGCCCTCCCCGGCGCCTCCCCACGCGGCCCCGCACCGTCACCGCTTCGATCCGCGGCGCCTCTGGGCCTATGCCCGGCGCGAGACGATGGAGCTGCTGCGCGATCCGATCCGCATCGCCTTCGCCTTCATCGGCCCCGTGCTGCTGATGATCGCCTTCGGCTACGGCATCTCCTTCGACGTCGAGAACCTTCGCTTCTCGGCCTTCGACCAGGACAACACGCCCGAAAGCCGCCAGCTCGTCGATGCCTTCACCAGCTCGCGTTACTTCAGCGAGCAGCCGCCGATCCGCTCCGCGACCGAACTCGACCGGCGCTTCCGCAACGGCAGCGTCCAGATCGCCGTGGAGATCCCACCGCGCTTCGGCCGCGACCTCCAATCGGGCCGCGCGCCGGAGGTCGCCGTCTGGCTCGACGGGGCGATGCCGTTCCGGGCCGAGACCAGCCGCGGCTACGTTACGGGCCTCGCCAACCAGTATGCCCACCAACTCGCCGTCGAGCGCCTGGGCGTCGATGCCTCGAAAAATGTCAGCGTCGAGACGCGATTCCGCTACAACCAAGCCTTTCGCAGCGTCAACGCCATGGTGCCGAGCGTGATGATGCTGCTGCTGATCCTGATTCCGGCGATCATGTCGGCCATCGCGGTGGTCCGCGAGAAGGAGACAGGGTCGATCGCCAACTTCCGCTCGACGCCGGTGACCAAGTTCGAGTTCCTGCTCGGCAAGCAGCTTCCCTATATCGGCATCGCCATGATCAGCTTCGGGCTGCTGGTCCTCGTGGCGCTCTTCGTCTTCGACGTGCGCGTCAAGGGTTCGTTCGCCGCGCTGTGCCTCGGAACGCTGTTCTACGTCGCGGCGACCACCGGCTTCGGGCAGTTCATCTCGACCTTCATGAAGACCCAGGTCGCGGCGGTCTTCGCCACCGCGCTCCTGTCGATCATCCCGGCCGTCAATTTCTCGGGGCTCCTCGTTCCGATCTCGTCGCTGTCGGGCAGTGCCCGGCTGATCGGGCTGTCGCTGCCGCCGGCTTGGTATCAGCCCGTTACCGCCGGTACCTTCACCAAGGGCCTGCCCTTTGCCGAACTCGATCGCAACATCCTCGTGCTGGCGGGCTTCGCGCTGCTGTTCCTGATCCTGTCGCAGCTTCTCCTGCGCAAGCAGGAGGCGTGACATGGCAGGCCCCGCCCGACGCAGCGGCTCCTCCGAGCGCGCCGATCCCGACCAAGCCGCCGCCTCCGTGCCTCTGGGCTTCGGCACGCATGCCGCCAACGTGTTCCGCCTCATCGTCAAGGAGCTGCGCAGCATCCGGGCCGATCCGGTGATGCTGTTTCTCGTCGTCTACGCCTTCACCTTCGCCGTCCACTCGGTCGCCTCGGGCGCCTCGACCGAGGTGCGCAACCTGACCGTCGGCGTGGTGGACGAGGATCAGTCCGACCTCTCGCGGCAGATCGTCAGCGCGCTCAACCCGCCGCTGGTGAAGAGCGTCGTCGCGCTCACCCCGGCCGAGATCGACCCCGCCATGGATACCGGCCGGCTGGTCTTCACGATCGAGCTGCCGCCACGCCTGCAGAAGGACGTGCTCGCCGGCCGTCCGGCCGAGGTCCAGCTCGGCGTCGACGCCACGGCGATGACCCAGGCCGGCAACGGCTCGGTCTACCTCCAAACCATCATCGCCCAGGAGGTCGCCCGCTTCGCCGCGCGAAGAGACCTCACGGACACCGCCCCGGTGCAGGTGGTGACGCGGGCGAAGTTCAATCCGAACCTCCAGACGAGTTGGTTCACCTCGGTAATGCAGGTGATCAACAACATCACGCTGCTCACCGTCATCCTCACCGGCGCCGCGCTGATCCGCGAGCGCGAGCAGGGCACGGTCGAGCACCTGCTCGTAATGCCGCTGGTGCCCGTCGAGATCATGCTCGCCAAGGTGATCGCCAACGGGCTCGTCATCCTCGTCGGCGCAGGCCTGTCACTGGTCTTCGTCGTCGAGGGTTGGCTCGGCGTGCCGATCGCCGGCTCGATCCCTCTCTTCCTGTTCGGTGCCGGCCTCTACGCGCTGGCGGTGGCCGCACTCGGCATCCTGCTCGGCACCATCGCCAGTTCCATGGGCCAGTTCGGCCTGCTGGTGATCCCGATCCTGCTGCTGATGCAGCTGCTCTCGGGCAGCAGCACGCCGATGGAGAGCATGCCGTACTGGCTCCAGATCCTGGTGCAGACCGTGAGCCCGACGCCGCACTTCGTCGCGCTCGCCCAGGCCGTCCTCTATCGCGGCGCCGGCCTGTCCGTGGTCTGGCCGCAGCTGCTCGCGCTCGCCGCGCTCGGCAGCGTCTACTTCGTCTTCGCCCTCGCCCGCTTCCGCCGCGTGATCTTCGGCGTCTGACAGACGACGCGCCCACGCCGCACCACCGAGCATTCGTCAGCCAGGAGAAGCCCGTGACCGAGCCCACGACTGCGCAGCGACCGGCCCCGACGCTCGCCGCCGAGGAACTCGCCCTGATCGACCGCTACTGGCAAGCGGCGAACTACCTCTCCGTCGGTCAGATCTACCTGCTCGACAATCCGCTTCTGCGCGAACCCCTGAAGCCGGAGCACATCAAGGCTCGGCTCCTCGGCCACTGGGGCACCACGCCGGGCCTCAACTTCATCTACGTCCACCTCAACCGGGTGATCCGGGCGCGGGACCTCGACGCGATCTATATCTGCGGCCCCGGCCATGGCGGGCCCGGCATCGTCGCCAACACCTATCTGGAGGGCACCTACAGCGAAATCTATCCCAACATTTCGCAGGATACGGACGGCATGCGGAAGCTGTTCCGGCAGTTCTCGTTTCCCGGCGGCATCCCGAGCCACGTCGCCCCGGAAACACCGGGTTCGATCCACGAGGGCGGCGAGCTCGGCTACGCTCTCGTCCACGCCTTCGGTGCCGTGTTCGACGATCCCGACCTGATCGCCGCCTGCGTGGTCGGCGACGGCGAGGCCGAGACCGGGCCGCTCGCCGCCTCCTGGCACTCCAACAAGTTCCTGAGCCCGGTCACCGACGGCGCGGTGCTGCCGATCCTGCATCTCAACGGCTACAAGATCGCCAATCCGACCGTGCTCGGCCGGATGCGCGACGACGAGTTGGAGGCCCTGTTCACCGGCTACGGCTACGAGCCGTTCTTCGTCGAGGGTGACCAGCCCGAGCCGATGCACCGGGCCATGGCCGAGACGCTCGACCGGGCCGTGAGCCGCATCCGGGACATCCAGGCCGAGGCACGCGGCGGCGGCATCGGCTTTCGCCGCCCGCGCTGGCCGATGATCGTGCTGCGCAGTCCCAAGGGCTGGACGGGGCCGAAGACCGTGGACGGCAAGCGGGTGGAAGGCTTCTGGCGTGCCCATCAGGTGCCGGTCGGCAATGCCCGCAGCGATGACGGGCACCGCAAGATTCTCGAAGACTGGATGCGGAGCTACGCGCCCGAAACCCTATTCGACGAGACCGGGCGCCTTCGCCCCGAACTCGCGGCGCTGGCGCCTGCAGGCAACCGCCGCATGAGCGCCAACCCGCACGCCAATGGTGGCCTCCTGCGCCGAGAGTTGCGGCTCCCGCGCTGGCAGGATTTCGCGCTGGCCGTGCCGCAGCCCGGCGCGGCCGTCGGCGAGGCGACACGCACGCTCGGGCACTACCTGCGCGACGCGGTCCGCCTCAATGCCGAGGCGCGCAATTTCCGCATCATGGGCCCGGACGAGACCGCCTCGAACCGGCTCGCCGCCGTGTTCGAGGCGACCGACCGGGTCTGGATCGAGAATATCGAGCCCTACGACGTCAGCCTCGCCCACGAGGGCCGCGTCGTAGAGGTCTTAAGCGAGCATCTCTGCCAGGGCTGGCTCGAAGGCTACCTGCTCACCGGCCGCCACGGCTTCTTCTCCTGCTACGAGGCGTTCATCCACATCGTCGATTCGATGTTCAACCAGCACGCCAAATGGCTGAAGGTGTCGCGCGAACTCGGCTGGCGGCGGCCGATCTCCTCGCTCAACTACCTCCTGACCTCCCATGTCTGGCGACAGGACCACAACGGCTTCAGCCACCAGGATCCCGGCTTCCTCGACCTCGTCGCCAACAAGAAGTCGGACATCATCCGGATCTACCTGCCGCCGGACGCCAACACCCTGCTCTGGGTCGCCGACCACTGCCTGAAGACCTACGACCGCATCAACGTGATCGTGGCCGGCAAGCAGCCGCAGCCGCAATGGCTCGACGCGCACGAGGCCGGGCTGCATTGCGAGGCCGGCATCGGCATCTGGCAATGGGCCGGCACCGACGACAGCGGCCTCGAACCCGATGTCGTGATGGCCTGCGCCGGCGACGTGCCGACGCTTGAAACCCTCGCCGCCGTCGATCTGCTGAAGCAGTCCGTGCCCGGCCTGCGCATCCGCGTCGTCAACGTGGTCGACCTGATGACGCTGCAATCGGACAGGGACCATCCGCACGGGCTCTCGGACGCCGAGTTCGACAGTCTGTTCACCCGCGATAAGCCGGTGATCTTCGCCTATCACGGCTACCCTTACCTCATTCACCGCCTCACCTATGCCCGTACCAACCACGCCAACATGCATGTGCGCGGCTTCATCGAAGAGGGCACCACGACGACGCCCTTCGACATGGTGGTGCTGAACGAACTCGACCGCTTCCACCTCGCCATCGAGGCGATCGACCGGGTGCCGGGGCTGGTCACGCGGGCGGCACGGGCCAAGCAGGATTTTCGCGACCGCCTGACCGCGCACAAGCTCCATATCCGCGAGCACGGGGAGGACATGCCCGAGATCCAGGGCTGGAAGTGGCCCTACGAGACCCACCGGGAGAGCGAGGCACCGCACTGA
>JAGTAM010000458.1 GCA_023422485.1 Pseudomonadota bacterium
GAATTGGGGTTTCGAAAGGGCGAGCCCTTTCGCGGGTCCAGGGCGGAGCCCTGTTGAAGGGCGATCGGGGCGCTGCCCCGAGACCCCGCCAAAGGGATCATCCCTTTGGAATCCCGGGCCTCAGTGCCGCGCTTCGCCCCCGGCGGGGGTGTCGTGCACGGCGCTGACCTCTTCGGCGATCCGCGGCTCGACCTTGAGGTTCTGGCGCATGCTCTGGAGATGGTCGGTCACCACCAGCGTGCCGGGCTTGAGGCCTTTGAGCACGGCGGTGTTGTCGCCGTAGACGTCGCCGACCTCGATCGCGGTCATGTGAACGGTGCCGGCCTCGTCCACGGTCCAGACCACCTGCTGGTCGAGCTGGGCCGAGAGCGCGACCGTCGGCACCAGCAGGCGCTCCTGCCGGCCGACCTCGATCCGCGAGCGGACGAAGCGGCCGGGCAGGTAGCGCTCGTCCGCGTTGTCGAGCCAGGCCTGGATCAGGCGGCGGCCGGTTCGGGGATCGAAGCGGTTGTCGAGCCGGTAGATCGTGGCCTCGCGCACGGGCTGGCGCCCCACGTCGAGAAGCTGAACCTTCACCCGCCCCTCGGCCTGAGCGACCCGCACGGCCTCCGCATCCTCGGAGGAGAGCGCCATCTGCACGTCGATCGGGTTCACCTGCACCACGGAGACGAGGTTGGTCTGGTTCTCGATCACCATGTCGCCGATATTGGCCATCGACAGGCTGGAGCGCCCGTCGAAGGGCGCGCGGATCACCGCGTATTCGAGGTTCAGCCGCTGGCGGGCGATGGCGGCTTCCGCCTCTTCGAGCTTGGCGTTCGCGGTGGCGAGGTTCGACTGGTTCTGCTGGGCGCGCTGCTCGGTGGCGAATCCCTTGTCGGCGAGCTGCTCGGTGCGGTTCACCTCGGCCTGGGCGAAGTCGAGGGTGGCCTTGGCCTGGTCGCGCAGGGCCTGCGCCGATTTGAGGGCGACCTCGAACGGGCGCGGGTCGATGCGGAACAGCACCTGCCCCTTCTTGACGTGGCCGCCGGGCTCGAACGGCCGCTCCACCACGAAGCCGCTCACCCGCGCCTGCAGCTCGGCGTCGCGGGGCGAGACGATGGTGCCGGTGTACTCGAAGGCGATCGGCACCTCTTGGGCACCGGCGCGCACCGCCTTCACCGCCAGCCGCGGCTCCTCCCTGGCGCGCTTGGTGTCGGCGCGGCTCGCCACCTTGAAGTGATGGGCGAGGAAGCCGGGAATCGGATGCCCCATGCCCCACCACGCACCCGCGGCGATCCCGAGCGCGCCGACGACGAGACCGGTGATGACGAAGCCGACGCCTTGGCGCACGAGAGCCATTCTCCGAGAGCGGGACCGGGCCGGCCGCCCGGCTTGTCCCAGGCGCGGCACCGGAGGGAACACGCGGAGTCCCAAGACGTTGCACGCGGGTCCTTCACGGCCACGTTGAATTTTCGGAGGCGGCCCCTCGAATGTTCGCCACCTTCGTCGACCGGCCGATCCTCGCGGGCGTGATCTCCGTCCTCATCACGGTGATCGGCCTCGTCGCCGGGCTGACGCTGCCGGTGGCGCAGTATCCCGAGATCGCCCCGCCGATCATCAACATCCAGGCGACCTATCCCGGCGCCTCCGCCCAGCAGGCCTACGAGTCGATCGCGATCCCGCTGGAGCAGGAGATCAACGGCGCGCCCAACCTCATCTACATCCAGTCGACGTCCTCGACCGACGGCAGCGTCTCGATCGACGCCACCTTCGAGGTCGGCTCGAACCTCGACGCCGCCGCGGCGGAAGTGCTGACCCGGTCGAGCCGCGCCGAGGCCAAGCTGCCCGAGGCGGTGCGGGCGCAAGGGTTGGAGATCCAGAAATCGTCGCGCCAGCGGCTCGGCAACGTCGTGCTCTACGCCGACGAGGGCACCGGTTTCGACGAATTGTTCCTGGCCAACTACGCCGAGACCCAGGTCATCAAGCCCCTGCGCCGGGTCACCGGCATGGGCCGCATCCTGAACTTCTCCAACATGCGCTACGCCATGCGCATCTGGCTCGATCCGGCGAAGATGGAGGCGCTCTCCCTCTCGACCGAGACGGTGCTCCAGGCCGTCCAGGCGCAGAACGCGCAGGTGACGACGGGCTCGCTCGGCAAGCTGCCGATGGGCCGGGCCACGCCGTTCGAGCTGCAGCTCGTCACCAAGGGCCGGCTGATGAAGCCGGAGGAGTTCGGCAACATCGTCCTGCGGGCCAATCCCGACGGCTCGGTGGTGCGCGTCTCCGACGTGGCGCGGGTGGAGCTCGGCTCGGAGCAGTACGGCGTCACCTCGAACTTCGACGGCAAGTCCTCGGCCACGCTCGGCATCTTCCAGAACCCCGACGCCAACGCCGTCGAGGTGATGAACGGGACGCGCGAGACCATGGCGGATCTCGCCAAGCGCTTTCCGCCGGGGCTGCACTACACCATCGCCCTCGACTCCACCGAGTTCGTCAAGGAGGCGATCTACGAGGTGGTGCGGACCCTGTTGGAAGCGATCCTGATCGTCACGGTCGTCACCTACCTGTTCCTGCAGAACTGGCGCGCCACCCTGATCCCGACCATCGCCGTGCCGATCGCGCTGATCGGCACCTTCGGGCCGATGGCGCTGCTCGGCTTCTCCTTCAACACGCTGAGCCTGCTCGGCCTCGTGCTCGCGGTCGGGCTCGTGGTCGACGACGCGATCATCGTCGTCGAGAACACCGAGCGGCTGATGGCCGAGGGCATGGAGCCGAAGCCCGCCTCCCGCGAGGCGGTCAACGAGATCGGCGGCCCCGTCATCGCGACGACGCTGGTGCTCGCCGCCCTGTTCGTGCCGGTGGCCTTCATCCCCGGCCTGACCGGCCAGCTCTACAACCAGTTCGCGCTCACCATCGCCATCTCGGTGCTGATCTCGGCGGTCGACTCGCTCACCCTGACGCCGGCCCTGTGCGGCCTGCTGCTGAAGCCTCATGAACACCAGAAGACACGCTGGTGGCGCAAGCCGCTGGACTGGTTCAACGTCGCCCTGGAGCGCTCGGCCGATTTCGTCGCCCGCACGATCGGCTGGCTCGCCCGCCACGTCGTCCTGACGCTCGTCGCCTTCGCGCTGTTTGCCGGCGCCACGGTGATGCTCCTGATGCAGCGCCCCACCG
>JAGTAM010000309.1 GCA_023422485.1 Pseudomonadota bacterium
GCGGCGGTCACCGCCGCGCCCTCGATGCGCAGGTCGATCCGGTCGAGCAGCGGCCCCGAGATGCGCGCACCGTACTGCGCGACGCAGCGCTCGTTGGGACCCCGGCGGCAGGCGTAGCCCGGCTCCAGCGCTAGGCCGCAGCGGCAGGGGTTCATCGCCGCCACGAGTTGGAAGCGGGCCGGGTAGGTCACGCGGTGGTTGGCCCGCGCGATCATGATCTCGCCCGTCTCCATCGGCTGGCGCAGGGAATCGAGCACCTGGGGCGTGAACTCGGGCAGTTCGTCGAGGAACAGCACGCCGCCATGGGCGAGCGAGGCCTCGCCCGGACGGGCGTTGAGGCCGCCGCCGACCAGCGCGGCCATGGAGGCGGAGTGGTGCGGCTGGCGGAACGGGCGCCGGTTCGAGAGCGCGCCGCCCTTCAGCTCGCCCGCGACCGACTGGATCATAGAGACTTCGAGCAGTTCGCGGGGCCCGAGCGGCGGCAGGATCGAGGGGAGACGCGCGGCGAGCATCGACTTGCCGGCTCCGGGTGGGCCGTTCATCAGCAGGTTGTGACCGCCGGCGGCTGCGATCTCGAGTGCCCGCTTGGCGCCCTCCTGACCCTTGATGTCGCGCAGGTCCGGCATCGGGCCGGCGGGTGCGGCCACCGCGGGCTGGGGCCGGACCATCACTTGGCTGCCCTTGAAATGGTTGGCGAGCTGGATCAGCGAGCGCGGGGCGAGCACGTCCATGTCGCCCGCGGCCCAGGCCGCCTCAGGTCCCGTCGCGGCGGGACAGATCAGGCCGAGCCCCCGGCCGTTGGCCGCCATCGCCGCGGGCAGCACGCCGGCCACCGCGGTGATCGAGCCGTCGAGCGCCAGTTCGCCGAGCACACAGTAGCCCCCCAGCGCGTCCGCCGGCAGCGCGCCGATGGCGCCCATCACCGCGAGCGCAATCGGCAGGTCGTAATGCGAGCCCTCCTTCGGCAGGTCGGCGGGCGCGAGGTTGCAGGTGATGCGCTTGGCCGGCAGGGCCAGCCCCGAGGCGACCAGCGCCGAGCGCACCCGCTCGCGCGATTCCGCCACCGCCTTGTCGGGCAGGCCGACGATGGTGAAGGCGACCGCGCCGGGGGCGATCTGCACCTGCACGTCGACGGCACGCGCCTCGATCCCCTCGAAGGCGACGGTGGCGACGCGCGTGACCATGGTCTCGATAGGCTCCGAACGCGGAGGTTGCACCCTAGGCGGCACTTCGCGCACTGGCAATTGCAAGCGCGGCCTTTCGGACAGGCAGGTTTGCCTCTTTGCTCCAACGGGGTGCTCACCCGTTCACGGGGACCTGCCGCGCCGGTATGGCCAAGGCGATAGGAACCACCGGTGAAACAAAATCGTTCGCCGGTTACCAATCTGCCGAAGGAGTCTTCTCATGTTCGTCCGCCCGCTCGCTGCTGCCGCGCTCGGCCTCGCCCTGCTCGCCGGCCCGGCGCTCGCCGACCAGAAGCTGCCGCCCGACCAGCAGACCAAGGTCGAGGACATCCTGAAGAAGGAGGGCTTCACCAAGTGGAAGGAGATCGAGCTCGATGACGGCATGATCGAGGTGGACGACGCCATCGACGCCAACGGCAAGCAGTTCGATCTCAAGCTCGATCCGAAGACGATGGAGATCGTGAAGCGCAAGGCCGAGTGAGGCCACGGCTCCGGGGCGCCCGCCGCTCCGGAGCTACTTCACCTTGGAGAAGTAAGATCCGCTCTCGGTCACGCCCTCGCCGTCCGGCCTGAGGCCCTGCCAGCGGGTAACCAGCCGAGTTTCCTTCGCCAGGGTGAACAGCGGCTGGCCCGGCTTGTAGACCGCTACCCCGTACTTGTTGACCGTGCTGCCATCGTCGTAGCGGTCGAACGCGACTTCGAGTCCCTGTCCGTCGCGGCGGGTCCGGCACCGGATCTTTTCGTCGCTCTGGAACCCTCGCATGGTGAGAACGCAGCCGTCGCGCACATCCGGGGGCAGAAGCACGAGGTCGTAGTTCACGACGATGCCGGTGCCGCCGGCGGTCCGCCCGGCGGCGTGCTCATAACGGTAGCGCCCCTGCCAATCCTTCGGTGCCCCTTCCTGCCTCGGTTCCCCCGCGAACGCGGATGAACTCGCGAGCAGCGCGAGGACGGCAAAACGCATCGCAATCGTCCGCATGGCCCCTCCCTTCCGTCGCGGGAAGCATGGCCGCGCCGATCCGGTGGGGCAACCCGCTTGCATCCCGCCGCGCGGGCCGTCATATACGGCACGGGAGGTTGGCGAGGGACGTTTCACTCGCCAACCGGGTCAGGTCCGGAAGGAAGCAGCCCTAACGAGACCGAGCGGGTCTTTGTCCAGCCTCCCACCCTCGCCGTCCGCTTGACGCCGGACGGCCCGGCCTCTTTCCGAAAATCCGAACGGCGGCATGGACGAGACGCACGGCACGCTCACCGACGAGCCGGGCCTGCCCGGCATGCCCATCGCCACGGCCGCGACGCCCTACCGGGTGCTGGCGCGCAAGTATCGTCCCCAGACCTTCGACGACCTGATCGGCCAGGGCGCCATGGTGCGCACGCTGGCCAACGCGTTTTCCGCCAACCGCATCCCGCAGGCCTGGATGCTCACGGGCGTGCGCGGCGTCGGCAAGACCACCACCGCCCGCATCCTCGCCCGCGGCCTCAACTACCTGCGCACCGGCGGGCCGGATACCGGCCCCACCGTGTCGATGCCGGACCTCGGCCAGCACTGCCAAGCGATCATGGAATCCCGGCACATGGACGTGCTGGAGATGGACGCCGCCTCGCATACCGGCATCGACGACGTGCGCGGGATCATCGACGGCATCCGCTACGCGCCGGTCTGGGCCCGCTACAAGGTCTACATCGTCGACGAGGTCCACATGCTCTCCGAGAAGGCGTTCAACGCCTTCCTGAAGACGCTGGAGGAGCCGCCGCCCCACGCCAAGTTCGTGTTCGCGACCACCGAGATCCGCAAGGTCCCGGTGACGATCCTGTCGCGCTGCCAGCGTTTCGACCTGCGCCGGGTCGAGGCCGACGTGCTCTCCGCCCACCTGAAAAAGATCTGCGCGGCCGAAGGCGTGGAGGCCGAGGACGAGGCGCTCGCCGCCGTCACCCGCGCGGCGGAAGGCTCTGTCCGCGACGCGCTCTCGCTGCTCGATCAGGCCATCGCCCATGGGGCCGGCGCGGTGACGGCGGCGGGCGTGCGCGACATGCTCGGCCTCGCCGACCGCTCGCGCATCGTCGATCTGTTCGAGGCGGTGATGCGCGGCGACGTGCCGGCCGCCTTCGCCGAGATCCGCGCCCAGTACGATTCCGGCGCCGACCCGGCGGTGGTGCTGTCGGATCTCGCCGGCTTTACCCATCTCGTCACCCGCCTCAAGCTGGTGCCGGGGGCCGAGGCCGACCCGACCTTGAGCGAGGCCGAGCGGGTGCGCGGCGGCCAGTTCGCCGGGCGCCTGCCGGTGCGGGCGCTGTCGCGGGCGTGGCAGATCCTGCTCAAGGCGCTGCCCGAAGTGCAGGCC
>JAGTAM010000632.1 GCA_023422485.1 Pseudomonadota bacterium
AAAATCACCCCAGAAACCGCCCCACCAGCAGCCGCGCGAGATCCCGCGGCGGGTCGGGGGTGAGCACGGCGAGCTTGCGCGAGGTCGAGAGCGAGGCGAGCCCGTGCAGGGCGGCCCAGAGGGCGGCGACCGCCCGGCGGCGCTCGTCCGGTTCGGCGATCAGCGGTGCCAGCACCGTGTCGACGAGACCGACCGGCTCGGCCAGGGCGGCGGCGTACCAGTCCGGAAACGGCTGGTCCGGCGCGGCGAGGTGCTCGAACAGCAGGCTCCAGACCCGTGGGTCGGCGGCGACGAAGACGAGGTAGGCGTCGGCCAGCGCCAGCGCGTTGTCCCGTGCCGCCCGGTCCGGATCGATCACCGCCTCCAGAGCTGCGTGCAGGCGGGCGAGCGTGCGGGCGTTGCCCCGCAGCACCACCTGATCGAGGTCGCCCACCGCGTTGTAGATCGAGTTCGGCGCGTAGCCGATCGCCGCCGCCAGCCGCCGCATGCCGAGCGCGCGAAAGCCCTCGTTGCGCACGAGGCTCTCCGCCGTGCCCGCGACGAGAGCGATGAAGCCCTCGCGGTCGTGCTCGCCCCTCGGACCGGTGCCGCGCGTCTTGCCCGCCAAGTTACGTCCTCGCTTTCTGACATCGCACGCTGCCGTGCGGGCCCGCACCCGGCATCGGAGTTAGATTGCACGCTGTTCAAAATCAAGCTTGCGCCGCGTCCAGCCCCGTTTAATTTGAACATCGTGCAAAAAACGGATTTGACGCCTTCGCCGTCGGCAGGCAGTCATGCCCTGAGCCGGGAGAGACCACGATGTTCCGCACACTGATGACGACGCGACGCTTCGCGCCGCTGTTCTGGTGCCAGTTTTTCTCCGCCTTCAACGACAATTTCCTCAAGAACGCGCTCGCCCTGCTGATCCTGTTCCAGGTCAGCGCCCAGGGCGAGAGTTCGGGCGGGGTGCTGGTGACGCTGGCGAGCGCGGTGTTCATCGGCCCGTTCTTCATCCTCTCGGGCCTCGGCGGACAATTGGCCGACCGCTACGACAAGGCGCTGCTCGCCAAGCGGCTGAAATTCGCGGAAATCTTCGCGGCCTTGCTCTCGGTGCTCGGCTTCTGGCTGCACTCGGTGCCGCTGCTGTTCGGGGCACTCGGCCTGTTCGGGATCATCGCGGCGCTGTTCGGGCCGATCAAGTACGGCATCCTGCCCGACCACCTGAAGCGCGAGGAGCTGACCGCCGGCAACGCGCTGGTCGAGGCCGCGACCTTCCTCGCCATCCTCCTCGGCACCATCACCGCGGGGCTCGCCATGGCGATGGGCGGCCACGCCCTGGGCTTGAGCGCCGGGCTGATGGGCATGGCGGTCCTGTGCTGGCTCGCCGCGCGGATGATCCCGGCCACCGGCGAGGGCGCGCCGGATCTCCACGTCGACCGCAACGTCGCCCGCTCCACCACGGAGCTCCTGCGCGACCTGTGGTCCGACACGCGGCTGTGGCGCGGCTCGGTGATCGTGAGCTGGTTCTGGCTCGTCGGCGTCGTGATCCTCTCGCTGCTGCCCGTGCTGGTGCGCCAGACGCTGAACGGTACCGAGATCGTCGCCACCACTCTGCTCGCGATCTTCTCCGTCGGCATCGCGGTCGGCTCCGGCCTCGCCTCGTGGCTGGCGAGCGGGCGCATCGTTCTCCTGCCGACCCCCGTCGGCGCGGTGCTGATGGGCCTGTTCGGGCTCGATCTCGCCTGGACGGTCTCTCACCTGCCCCCGCCCGCCGGCGAGCCGATCGGCGCTCTCGACTTCATCACCAGCGGCCACGGTCTGCGCATCGCCGCCGACTTCTTCGGTCTGGCGGTCGCCGGCGGCCTCTACGTCGTGCCCTCCTTCGCCGCGGTGCAGGCCTGGACCGAGAAGGCCAAGCGCGCCCGCGTCATCGGCGCGGTCAACGTGCTGACCGCCGCCTTCATGGTTGGCGGAACGCTCGCCCTCGCTGTGCTCCAGGGCCTGGGCCTCAGCATGGCCCAGCTCCTCGGCCTCGTGGCGGTGCTCAACCTGATCGTCGGCGCGGTGATCCTCGTGACCCTGCCGACGAACCCGCTGCGCGACGCCCTCTCGATCCTGTTCCGGGCCTTCTACCGCCTGGAGGTGAAGGGCCTGGAGAACGTCGAGAAGGCCGGCCCGAACGCCATCATCGCCCTCAACCACGTCTCCTTCCTCGACGCGCCGCTGGCGCTCTCGCTCCTCGACCAGGAGCCGGTCTTCGCCATCGACCACGGCATCGCCCAGCGCTGGTGGGTGAAGCCGTTCCTCAAGGTGACGAAGGCGATGCCGCTCGATCCGACGCGCCCGCTGGCCACCCGCACGCTGATCAACGCGGTGAAGTCGGGCGAGACGCTGATCATCTTCCCCGAGGGCCGGCTCACCGTCACGGGCAGCCTGATGAAGGTCTATGACGGGGCGGGCCTCATCGCCGACAAGTCCGGCGCCATGGTCGTGCCGGTGAAGATCGACGGGCCCGAGCGCACGATCTTCTCGCGCCTCAAGCGCGATCAGGTCCGCCGGGCATGGTGGCCGAAGGTGACGGTGACGATCATGCCGCCGGTGCGCCTCCACGTCGATCCCGCGCTCAAGGGCAAGAACCGCCGTCGCGCCGCGGGCGCGGCGCTCTACGACATCATGTCGGACCTCGTCTTCGAGACCGCCGAGATCGAGCGCGGTGTCTTCTCCGCACTGATCGAGGCGGGCCAGCTCCACGGCTGGCGGCGCACGGCGCTGGAAGATCCGGTGACGGGCACGATGAGCTATGCGCGCCTCGTGATGGGCGCCAACATCCTGGGCCGGAAGCTCCAGGCGCTCCTGCCGGATGCGAAGAAGCCGGTCGGGCTGATGCTGCCCAACGCCAACGGCGCGGCGGTGACGTTCTTCGCGCTGGCCAGCGCGGGCCGGGTCCCGGCGATGATCAACTTCTCCGCCGGCCCCGCCGCGGTGCTCTCGGCCTGCCGGGCGGCGCAGGTCGACACCATCCTCACCTCGCGCGCCTTCATCGAGAAGGGACGCCTCGGCACCCTGATCGAGGGCATCCAGGGGACGATCCGCCTGATCTACCTGGAGGACGTGCGGGCGGGCGTCACCACCGGCGACAAGATCCGCGGTTTCTTGAGCCCCCGGAAGCCACTGGTCGCGCGGAAAGGCAGCGACCCGGCGGCGATCCTGTTCACCTCAGGCAGCGAGGGCACGCCGAAGGGCGTGGTGCTCCCCAACCGGGCGATGCTCGCCAACACCGCGCAGGTCGCCGCCCGCATCGATTTCGGGCCGCGCGACAAGGTGTTCAACGTGCTGCCCGTGTTCCACGCCTTCGGGCTGACGGCCGGGCTGGTGCTGCCGCTGATCTCGGGCGTGCCGGTCTACCTCTATCCGTCGCCGCTGCACTACCGGATCGTGCCCGAACTCATCTACGGCACGAATGCCACGGTCCTGTTCGGCACCGACACCTTCCTCACCGGCTACGCCAAGATGGCCCATTCCTACGACCTGCGGAGCCTCCGCTACGTCGTGGCCGGCGCCGAGCCGGTGAAGCAGGCGACCCGCAAGACCTGGGCGGAAAAGTTCGGCCTGCGCATCCTGGAGGGCTACGGCGTCACCGAGTGCGGGCCGGTGCTCGCGCTCAACACGCCGATGTTCAACCGCTTCGGCACCGTCGGCCGGCTGCTGCCCGGCATCGAGTCGCGGCTCGAGCCGGTGCCCGGCATCGAGGAGGGCGGGCGCCTCGCCGTGCGCGGCCCCAACATCATGCTCGGCTACCTGCGCGCGGAAAATCCCGGCGTGCTGGAGCCGCCCCCGGAGGGCTGGTACGACACCGGCGATATCGTCGCCTTCGACGCCGACGGCTTCGTGACGATCAAGGGCAGGGCCAAGCGCTTTGCCAAGATCGCCGGCGAGATGGTGTCGCTGGCGAGCGTCGAGGCTTTGGCCGCCGAACTCTGGCCCGACGCCCCGAGCGCGGTGGCCGCCGTGCCCGATGCCCGCAAGGGCGAGCGGCTGATCCTGTTCACGCAAGCCAAGGGCGCGACGCGGGCCGCCTACCAGAGCCACGCCAAGGGCCGGGGGGCGGCCGACGTCGCCATTCCCGCCGAGGTGGTCGTCGTCGAGGCGCTGCCGATGCTCGGCACCGGCAAGATCGATCAGGTGAGCGTGACGAAGCTCGCCCGGGAGCGGGCGGCGACGGCGGAAGCCGCGTGAGGGTTTTCGGCTTCCGGGCAATCTGGCTCGGAAGCCGTTTTCCGCTGACCAAACCGTATGCCGGTCATGCGCGTTGCAGATCGGTCCGTGCAAAATCC
>JAGTAM010000076.1 GCA_023422485.1 Pseudomonadota bacterium
GGCCCCCAGAAGCGGAAATAGGTGATCGCGGCGAGCACCGCGATCCCGGCCACGGCGACGCCTGCGAAGGTCACTTGCAGGATCGGTTCGTGGAACGGGATGTCCTCTAGAGAGAGGCGCCCGAACAGCAGATGCTGCAGGTCCGTGTTTGCGAACATGGAATGAGGCTCGTCCGTAAATCCTGGGGCGGCGACGGATCAGTTGTTGGTCTGGTCGGGAGCGGGGCGGCCTTGGCCGCTCCCCTCGTGGGTCTTGTCGGAATCGGGCGACTCGCTCTTGGGCGCGCGGTGCGAGGCCGGCGTCGTCGCCCCCGGTGCCTCGTCGCCCCGCTGCGTGTGGCGGTTGTCGTAGCTGAGCCGCTCGGCGTTCTCGCGGCTCTCCTTGCCGGCGCCGCCCTTGGCGTCGATGGCCATCATCTCGCCCATGCACATCTTGCCGGGCATGGCGCACATGCCGACGATCTTGCCGAAGAGGCCGTCGGCGAACTTCGAGTAATAGGTGACGGGCACCCGCTCGCTCGGGCGTTCGAGCTCGAGATAAGCATCGCGGGTCAGGTCCGAACCCTGCTGCTTCACTTTGGCAACCCACTGGTCGAAGCCGTCGCCGTCGAGCCCGTGGAACTTGAAGGTCATGCGCGAGAAGCCGGTGCCGCTGTAGTGCGAGGACAGGCCCTCGTACTCGCCGGCCTTGTTGATCACCGCGTGGAGCTGCGTCTGCATGCCGGGCATGGCGTAGATCATGCCGGCGAGCGCGGGGACGTAGAAGGCGTTCATCACCGAGGAGGCGGTGATCTTGAACTGGATCGGCCGGTTCACCGGCGCGGCCAACTCGTTGACGGTGGCGACGTTGTATTCGGGATAGAAGAACAGCCACTTCCAATCGAGGGCGACGACCTGCACCTCGAGCGGCTTCACGTTCGCCGCGATCGGCTTGCCGGGTTCGATGCGCGAGAGCGGCCGGAACGGGTCGAGGGTGTGGGTGCTGATCCAGGTCAGGGCGCCGAGCGCGATGATGATCAGCAGCGGCGCGGTCCAGATCACCACTTCGAGCCCGGTCGAGTGATCCCAGTCGGGGTCGTGGCGGGCCGCCGTGTTCGAGGCGCGGTAGCGCCACGCGAACAGCAGGGTCAGCGCGATCACGGGCACGATGATGAGCAGCATCAGCCCCGTCGAGGCGAGGATGAGGTTGCGCTGCTGCACGGCGATGTCGCCCGACGGCTGCATCACCACGAGGTTGCAGCCGGCGAGCAGGCCGAACAGGGGCAGCAGGACGGCGCCCTGCAGGATCCGGCGCGCGGAGCCGGCCCCGGAACGGGCTCTCAATGAACGGTCGGCGGTCATGGCCACGAATCTTCGTTCCATCGCAAGGGCCGCGCGGGCATCGTCCCGCACGGCGACGGTTCGTTTCTCTCGAGATCCCGCGGTGAGAGGCTGTCCGCCCGCGGGCCCGAACAAATCACATCTGGCGCATCTCGGAGCGGTCGAGGGAGAGCGCGAGCAGCGTCGCCAGCGCGCCGGACAGCAGGTACACGCCGACCATGGCGAGGCCGTAGGCGGTGGAGAGATACAGCACCACGAGGGGTGCGAACCCTGCGCCGAACAGCCAGGCGAGGTCCGAGGTCAGCGCCGCGCCGGTATAGCGGTAGCGCGAGCCGAGCCGCGACGTCACGGCGCCGGCGGTCTGGCCGTAGGACAGGCCGAGCAGCATGAAGCCGATATTGACGTAGATCGTCTGGCCGATGGCGTTCTCGCCGAAGATCAGCGGCGCCAGGATCGAGCCGCAGGCGAACGCGGCGATCAGGCCGGCGCTGATGAGCAGCATGTTGCGGCGCCCGATCTGGTCGGCGATCAGGCCGGAGGCGGCGACCGCGCCGGCGCAGATGACGGCGCCGGAGAACTGCACCATCAGGAAGTCGCCGGCGGAGCGGTCGCTCGACAGGACGAGCCACGCGATCGGGAAGATCGTCACGAGGTGGAACAGGGCGAAGCTCGCCAGCGGGACGAAGGCGCCGATCCACACGTCCAGCGCGTGGTGGCGGGCGAGATCGACGATGCCGACGGGCTCGAGCTGGCCCTTGTCGAGGAGCCGGGTGAATTCCGGCGTCGCAACGAGGCGCAGGCGGGCGAACAGGGCCACGACGTTGATGGTGAAGGCGCAGAAGAACGGGAAGCGCCAGCCCCAGTCGGTGAAGTCCTCAGGCGTCAGGTTGACCACGAAGAAGGCGAACAGGGCGCTCGCCACCATGAAGCCGAACGGCGCGCCGAGCTGCGGGATCATCGCGTACCAGCCGCGGCGCTCGCGCGGCGCGTTGAGGGCGAGAAGCGAGGCCATGCCGTCCCAGGCGCCGCCCAGCGCGAAGCCCTGCGCCACCCGCAGGATCGCCAGCAGCTCGATGGAGACGATCCCGATCGAGTTGTAGCTCGGCAGGAAGCTGATCGCCGCGGTCGAGCCGCCGAGCAGGAACAGGGCGGCGGTGAGCTTCACTCCGCGCCCGTGCCGCTTGTGCACCCACATGAAGAAGATCGACCCGAGCGGGCGGGCGATGAAGGCGAGCGCGAAGATGGCGAAGGAGTAGAGCGTGCCCGTCAGCGGGTCGACGAAGGGGAAGAACACCTTCGGGAACACCAGCACCGAGGCGATGCCGAACACGAAGAAGTCGAAATATTCCGAGGCGCGCCCGATCACCACGCCGAGCGCGATATCGTTGGGGCTGACGTCGTGGTGGCTCATGGCCACCTGCGCGTCGCGCTCGAGCGGATGGGAATTGGCCGTGGCGTGGTCGGTGGTCATCGCGGGCAGCCGGCTCGCCTGAAGGTACGATCGAAGCCGCCGCCTTGCCGCGGCGTTCGGCACGTGCCTAGCGGATGGGTTGACATACGAAAAGAGAATTTGGTGCCGCAGCAGGTTACACAGAACGGCTATGCAAACAGAGCAGGGGTGATGCGTTTGAGCGCGCAACATTCCTTACACTGCGCGAAAACTGCATAATAGAGCCGGTCTTTCTCCGGCCGACGGAACGAAACTTCCCGCCGGACGGAGCGCCTGCGCCGGATCCGGCGTCCCGTGTCAGTGCCCGACGGCATGGCGCGCGGCCGCCTTGCCCCGCGGCGGCGGCTTGATTCGGTACCAGCCGACATAGAGCGCGGGCAGGAACAGCAGGGTCAGTGCCGTCGCCGCCAGGATGCCGCCGATCATCGCGTAGGCCATCGGGCCCCAGAACACCTCGCGGGCAATCGGGATCAGGCCCAGGCTCGCCGCCGCCGCAGTGAGCAGGATCGGCCGCATGCGGTGCCGGGTCGCTTCCACCACCGCGTCCCAGGGCTCCATCCCTTCCGCCTCGCATTCCTCGATCTGGCTCACCAGGATCACCGCGTTGCGCACGATGATACCGATGAGCGCCAGGATGCCGAGGATCGCGACGAAGCCCATCGGCTTGTCGAACAGCAGAAGGGCCGGAACCACGCCGATCAGGCCGAGGGGCGCGACCGAGAACACCAGGAACAGCTTCTGAAAGCTCTGGAGCTGGATCATCAGGAAGAAGGCCATGGCCAGCAGCATCACCGGCACCACGGCGGCGATCGGACCCTGGCCCTTGCCGGCCTCCTCGACCGCGCCGCCGACGGCCAGCGTGTAGCCCTCCGGCAGCGCCTTGACGTAGGCGTCGATGGCGGGCTGGAGCGCGGCGACGATCGTCGGCGGCTGGGTCGCGTCGGTGATGGTGGCGCGCACCGTCAGCGTCGGCCCCCGGTCGCGGCGCCAGACGATCGGCTGCTCCAGATCGTAGTCGATCTTGGCGAAGGCCAGGATCGGCACGACCGAACCGTTGGAAAGCGCGACCTGAAGGCTCTGGAGCGTGTCGAGCGAGGTCCGCTCGACGGCCCGCGCCCGGCCGACCACGTTCACGAGGTAGATCGAATCGCGGACCTGGGTGATCGCCTGGCCCCCGACGATGCCGTTGAGGATGCCGGCGATGTCCTGGCTGGTGACGCCGAGCTGGCGTGCCTTGTCCTGCAGGATCTCGACCCGCAGCACCTTGCCCGGCTCGTTCCAGTCGAAGGTCGGCACGGCCAGCCGCTTGTCGGTCGCCACCACGTCGGCGAGCTTGAGGGCGAGGCGGCGCACCTCCTGAACGTCGGGTCCGGAGAGGCGGTACTGGATCGGGCGGCCCACGGGGGGGCCGAGATTGAGCGGCTGCACCAGCACGTCGGTGCCGACGAAGTCGTGCCGGCCGATTTTTTGCAATCGCTCGATGACCCGGTCGCGGATCTCGAGCGACTTCGTGACGATCACGATCTGCCCGAAGAAGGCGTTGGCGAGCTGCTGGTCGAGCGGCAGGTAGAAGCGCACCGCGCCCTGTCCGACATAGGAGGACCAGCGCTCGATGTCGGGGTCGTCCTTCAGATGCGCCTCGAAGCGGTCCATCTGCGCCCGCGTCTCGGTGATGGTGGCGTTCTGCGGCAGGGTCAGATCGACGAGCACCTCGGAGCGGTCGGAGGACGGGAAGAACTGCTGCTGCACGTGACCCATCCCGACGACGGCGAGCCCCATCAGGACGACGCAGACGATCACGGTGATCCAGCGCAGCCGCATGGCGATCCGCAAGGCCGCCATGAAGGCACGGGTGAACAGCCCCTGCTTCTCGGCGTGGTGCTTCATGGTCTTGGGCAGGATCGTCACGCCGAGAAGCGGCGCGAACAGCACCGCGACCACCCATGAGACCAGCAGCGAGGCGGCGATCACCACGAACAGCGAGTAGGTATACTCGCCCGCCGACGAGCCGTTGAAGCCGATCGGCAGGAAGCCCGCCACCGTCACCAGGGTGCCGGTGAGCATCGGGAAGGCGGTGGAGGTATAGGCGTAGGTCGCCGCCTTCTTCAGGTTGTCGCCGAGTTCGAGGCGCGCCACCATCATCTCGACGGTGATCATCGCGTCGTCGACGAGGAGACCGAGCGCGATGATGAGCGCGCCGAGCGAGATCCGCTGCAGCGTCACGCCCATGATCTGCATGACGACGAAGACGATGGCGAGGACGAGCGGGATCGAGATCGCGACCACCAGCCCCGCGCGCAGGCCGAGGCTGACGAAGCTCACCACCAGCACGATGACGACCGCCTCGACCAGCGCCTTGGTGAAGCCGCCGACCGCTTCCTCGACGATCTTGGGCTGGTCGGACACGAGATGGATGCCGACGCCGATGGGCAGCTTGCCCTCGATGCGGTGCATGCGCTCCTTCAGATCCTCGCCGAACTTCAGGAGGTTGGCGTTGGGGCGCATGGCGATGGCGAGCCCGATCGCCGGCTTGCCGCCGACGCGGAACAGGGCGGCCGGCGGGTCCTCGTAGCCGCGGGAGATGTCGGCCACGTCGGCGAGGCGGAAGAAGCGGTCGTTGAAGCGGAGATTCACGTTGCGCAGCGAGTCTTCCGACGTGAACTGGCCGCTGACGCGCAGGGAGACCCGCTCCGGTCCCGCCTGGACCACGCCAGAGGCGGCCACCGCGTTCTGCGATTGCAGCGCCTTGATCAGCGCCTGGATGTCGATGCCGTAGCCCGCGAGCTTGCGGGTCGAGAAGTCGAGGTAGATCGTCTCGCCCTGCACGCCCATCAGAAGGGTCTTGCCGATATTGGGCACCTTCAGGATCTCGGTGCGCACGCCCTCGACGTAGTCGCGCAATTGCCGGTGGGTCAGGCCATCGGCGGTGAAGGCGTAGACGTTGCCGTAGACGTCGCCGAACTCGTCGTTGAAGGCCGGCCCCTGCACCCCTTGCGGGAAGGTGTGCTGGATGTCGCCGAGGCGCTTCCTCACTTGGTAGAAGGCGGGCTGGATCTCTTCCTTCCGCGTCGTGTCGCGGAACTGCACGAACACCGTCGACTGTCCCGGCGTCGTGTAGCTGCGGACATAGTCGAGGGCGTTGATCTGCTGCAGCTCCTTCTCGATCCGGTCGGTGACCTGATCGAGGGTGTCCTTGATCGTGGCGCCGGGCCAACTC
>JAGTAM010000125.1 GCA_023422485.1 Pseudomonadota bacterium
GCCGAGGGCGGCGATGAAGTCGTGCGCACCGGCGAGCCGCGCGGCGCGTTCCACGGCCATCCGGTCCAGCCTATCGGGTTCAATGCCCAGGGCGATGTTCTGCGCGATGCTGCCATCGATCAGGAACACATCCTGCGGCACGTAGCCGATCCGGTTCTGCCAAGCCGGAAGGCTGTCCGCGTCGAGCGGCCGGCCGTCGATCAGGATGTGCCCTCGGGTCGGCGTGAGGATGCCGAGGATCAGGCCCACCAGCGTCGACTTTCCCGAGCCGGTGCGGCCGACGAGGCCGACCGTGGTATGGGCCGGAATCGTCAGGTCGATGCCGCGCAGGGTCGGGCGGCCGGGCTCGTAATCGAACGAGACGGCGTCCAGGCGGATCGTCCCTGCGAAGGGCAGCCGTTCCGTCGTGCGGGCAGGGCGTTCGCGCTCGCCCGCCAACGCATCGACGATCAGGCGCACGCCGGGCAGGTGGAAGCGCAACTGCGAGACGGAGGTGAAGATGTTCTGGAAGGCCGGCAGCATGCGGTAGCCAGCGAAGGCGAACAGGCCGAGCAGCGGCAGCATCCCCGCCGTGTCGATCCCCTGCGTCAGCGCGAACAGAACCACGGCGATGACACCGCCGAAGGCGAGCGATTCGATGACGAAGCGCGGCAATTGCCCAGTGACCAGACTGGAGGCGAGGGCATGGGCGTAGGAGCGGGCCGGTGCATCGAAGCCGGCGGTGAATGTCTCCGCGCGGCCGTAGAGCTTGAGTTCGGTCAGCGCCCCGAAGGTCTCCTGCACTACGCGGTAACGTCCCTCGTTGCCCGCCACCGCCCGCGTGCCGAGCCGGGCCAGCCGCGCCCGCATCACGAGGTAGATCGCGACATAGAGCCCGCCGAAGCCTCCGCCGAGGATCAGCGCGAGCCGCGGCTGGTAGGCGATGAGGAAGATCACCACTGCGAGCGCCGAGGCGCCGCGCGAAGCGATCACCATCGCCGGAGTGAGCACGCCCACGACAAGCCGGTCGGTCTCGCTCAGCACGTTCTTGGCGAGCTCGGCACTGTTGGCATGGGTGAAGAACAGCCGCTCGCGATCGACGTAGCGGGCAAGCAAGCGCCGGGCGAAGTCGTACCCGATCAGGTGCGCGAACAGGAGCTGGGCATAGGCGAAGGCTGCGTTCACCGCGCTGGTCAGCAGGATCGCGGCGAGCGCGGCGAACCCCATGGCCAGCAGGAAGGCACGGTCGTTGCCGAGGCCGAGGGCATCACGCAGGCCGGCGAGCGACGGAATCCGCGCGGCCGTGCCGGGATCGCCCACCAGGGTGAGAAAGGGCAGTACCGAAGCGACGCCGACCACTTCGAGGAGGGCGGCGAGCCCAAGGCCCAGCCCGAGCCATGCGAGCCGCCGGCGGTCGCGCCGTCGCATCACCCGTAGGAGATCGAGGAGGGTCCTCAAACGGTCACCGGGGCGCCAGAGGGGCTAGTTCGAGCGCGCGGGCAGAACCCACGGTGGCGGTCGAACATGCATCAGGCGCCCTGGCCGGTCGAGGTTCGAAGCGCCGCTTAAGTGGTTGATGACAAACGCACCCTTGAGCCCGTCTGTAACGGGCTCGGTCTGTAGCACGTCGGGCGCGGGGGGCGTCAAGCGGATGCGTGGCGGCGTCGCTGCGATCCGGAGCAGAACCTGGATCCGCCGGATCGGGTTGATCGGACCGATGCCGTGTCCTGCCGGTGTGCGAGGCGATGGTCGGATGAGATGTGGAGCTCGTCATCCGCCACGACGACAGCATCGAGCCACGGAACCGGAACCTTGGCGGTACGTTCTGCAAGTATGGAACACTATAGATCCGTCTTTGCCACTGCCGCCGTGATGGTAATCGGCCTCGTTGCGACCTCTCCGCTGGTTGGAGAGCAGGCTTCGGGTCCGTTGCGCACATCGCGTATTTCCGCAGATGTCGTTTCCGCCAGCGGCGATGGATGGACCGATCCACCCCGTCATCGTGCGGAGATGGCAGCCGTGTCCGATGCGGGCGCGGGGAGTCGGAACGAAGCCGCTGTCATACCGTCGCCCCGGCCCGCCAGCTTCACTCTTCTATCCGCCGAAACGGCCGCGCTCCTGGCGGCCGGAGACTTTGTGAAGGCGGACGCTGCGCAAAGGGTTCAGGCGGTTCGGCGCCACCGGGCCGCCAAGATCGCCAGCCGAGCTCGTCCGGCAACGGCTGTCGAGACCGCCGCTGCCGAGACGAACGTTCCCGCCCAGCCGATGACGGCGACGCAAACGCAGAAGGCCGCCCGGATCGATCCGATCGGCGACATCCTGCGCGGTCTCGGGATCGGACGAGAAGGCTAAAACGACGAAGAACAATGTAGCGGCGGTCGTATAGCGGCCAATCTGCCGCACGGCACAGGCCACAGTTTTCGCTCGTTGGTTCAAGGACTGCCCTCGACCTCCGCTGCGGAGCACCTCTCATGATTCTCGCTGCCGCCATCATGTTGATTGGCGCCCTCGGCGCGATCGCCATCACACTCGCTGCGCGTCCGAGTGCCGATCGATACCTGAAGTGGTGATCCATCGAGCGATCTCCGGCGCCGAACGATCGTTTGAAACTCGTCAAACCCCTCCCGCGTTATGGCTGCGGACTGATGGCGGGGAGACCAAGCTGTGGCGGCGATTGTGATGGTGGCAGGAGTGGTCGGCGCCGCAGGAACGCTCATCTGCCTGATGCCGCGTCTCGACTCGTTTTTTGAGTGGTGACGACTTCGGGCGCTCGAGCGGCGCGGTCTCCTCTCAAGTCTGCGCCGGAGCCATGCTGAGCACGTTCAAAGCGCGTCGGTGCGATACGCGGAACCGAAAGCCCGACATCGACCGTCTATGATGAACTCGACAGGGGGGTTTACTGGTCGTGCAATGAAGCAGAGCCGGTCGAAAGTCGAGCGTCGTCGTGTAGGGTAAATAGCATCCGCTCCGCACAGCGAGAGCGGTTGAGAGCGGACTTTCTTCACGATCCTAGCGGCTCGAACGGCATCTCATGAAGAACCTTGCTCTCAGCCTCCGGCTATCCTCGGACAACGAGAGGATGGTTCAGGCGGCGAAACCCGCCTGACTGCCGCAACAGGCCGCGCTCAAGGAGATGCTGAAGCCGGCATCGAGCAGCGCTCGCAAGCCGAAGCGGAAGCGCGTCACGGCGAAGCGCAGGCCCCTCTGACGGAACGGAGGCGAGCTGAGCCGTCTGACAGTCCGTCGCGACCCCGACGATCGATCGGCAAGACGCGTCTCGTAATCAGATCAATCTATCGAGAATGATGCGTTATCGTGATTCTGAGGCGCGAAGGCTCTTCAGATGAATGGTGCCCAGGGACGGAGTCGAACCGCCGACACTGCGATTTTCAGTCGCATGCTCTACCAACTGAGCTACCTGGGCAACCGCCGCGTCGCGCTGCGTCGTCGGCTGGCGGGGGTATAGTGAAGGGCTTGGAGCCTGTCCAGCCTCTCATGGGCCAGAGGCGAAGCTTTTTTGCCGAACACCGGTCTTGCCTCAGCGGGAGCGGTTCTCCTGATCCGAGCGGGGTGACGGGAAGTTCTCCTCGTCCTCAGGGCCGGGGATGACGTAGCGCTCGCCGAGCCAGCGGCCGAGGTCGATGTCGGCACAGCGGGGTGAGCAGAACGGCTTGGTCTCGGGTTTTGCCGGCTTGCCGCAGATCGGACACGGTGCAAGGCTCTTCTTCACCGCCTGCTTCACGATGCAGCTCCCCAGGCTCCGCGCACCGGGAATCCCTCACCCTCAAGTAAGCTCATCGTCTCGTAAAGCGGCAGTCCCACCACCGCGCTGTGCGAACCGACGAGCTTCACGACGAAGGCAGCGGCAAGGCCCTGGATGGCATAGCCGCCGGCCTTCCCGCGCCACTCGCCGGAGGAGAGGTAACCCTCGATCTCGCGGTTCGACAGTCGTTTGAAGCGCATGCGGGTCTCGACCATCCGTTCGCGGCGGCGGTCCTTCGGCGAAAGGATACAGACGGCGGTGAAGACGCGGTGCGCGCGTCCCGAGAGCAATCGCAAACAGTCGGCCGCCTCGTCGAGCAGTTCGGCTTTCGGCAAAACGCGGCGGCCCACGGCGACCACGGTGTCGGCGGAGACGAGATAGGCCTCCCGTAGGTCGTCCCGGCGCCGCGCCGCCGCGCCGGCTGCGTCCAGCTTCTCGCGGGCGAGGCGGCGGGCGAGATCGCGTGGCGATTCGGACTTGCGCGGCGTCTCATCGATATCGGCGGGCAGGAGCGCGTCGGGTTCGATGCCGACCTGTTGCAGCAGAGCGAGCCGACGCGGCGAGGCCGAGGCCAGCACGAGGGGCGGCCGGCCCGGGCTGCCGGGAATCTGTGGCTTCAGGGCGTCGGTGGTGAGAAGCTCGTTCATCCGCGTGGTCTTACGCACAAGCCCGCCGCCACCGCAACGCGATGTCGGCCGACGGACGCGTTCCGAGGCTTGCCAACGGTCAGGCAGCCGTCTAAGACCCGGCACATTCCGTCAGGCTTCGACGCGTCGAGCCGGATGCGACGCCGCAATAGCTCAGCTGGTAGAGCACCTGATTCGTAATGAGGGGGTCGGGGGTTCGAATCCCTCTTGCGGCACCAGATCTCTCAATCACTTAGCTGATCTTACGCCCGTTTCAGGGGCCGGTTCCCCCGGAACTCCTCCAGAACACTGATTTTCGCGGTGCGGCATGGCTGATGCCTCCCCCGCTGTTGGCGAACTCTTCAGGGCCAAGGCCATCACCGACTCGGAGGTGAATTCGGCGGTCGAAGCCTACCTCGCCAACCCGAAGATCGGCACGCACGCATTGGTGCCTGGGCTCAGCCTTGCTGACCGACGATCCGGCAAGCGTGACGCTCCGAGAGGCCGGACATCTCCTGGATGGCGTCCACCGCCTGCCGGCCTCGCTCGGGGGCTACAGTATCCCGAGGCGACGTCCGCCAGCACCTGACCCACCAGGGACAGGTCCGCCACGAGCCGGCGCAGCCGCGCGTTCTCGCGCTCAAGATCCTTCATCTTCCTGGCTTGATCGACCTGCAAGCCGGCGTACTCCTTGCGCCAGCGGTCAGAGCTCTGCTCGGAGATCTCCGCCTCCTGAGCTGAGCCAGCGCCAAACTCTTGCCCTGGGCGGTCTGCACCTCGATCTGGCGCAGCATCAGCACGACCTGCTCCGCGTTCGTCTTCTGACCCCGCCGCATGTCCGACTCCTTCGGTCCTAGCAGATCCTCTCAATCAGCCCGGTCCAAAGCCAGCCGGTCAGATCACGTGCTCGTCCACGGCTGCCGCCAGGTGCAGGAACTGGCCTACGGCGAAACCATCACCGAGACGCTGCCTCGCCAGTGTTCCTGGGCGAGTTGATCGCGAGCCGGCTGATCTACTATCCCGCTGTCACCGGCGAGCCGTTCGGCAACCGCGGCCGGATCACCGACCTGATGATTTCGGGCAAGCTGTTCGAGGATATCGGCCTGCGGCCGATGTCGATCGAGAACGACCGCTTCATGCTCTGCGGCAGCCCTGAGATGATCAAGGACACCCGCGAGATGCTGACCGGGCTGGGCTACGAGGAGGGCAACCACGGCGAGGCGGCCCACTACGTGATCGAAAAGGCCTTCGTCGAGAAGTAGCCTCTGCACAGGGGAGCGCCCGGCCCGGTCGCTCCCCCGCACGGCCTGATCCTGAAGTGCTGCGAACCAGCCTCGAAGGATGCTCCAGGGATCGCGCGCGAGCTGGACGCGCCTTCGAGGCCCGCTGTCTCGGGTGCCTCACAATGAGGGACTGAGAGGCGAAGACGCCGTGTTCGTACCCGAGCGATCCGCACGCATGCCCCCGCCCGCCCTGTTCGTCGTCGGCGCCGGCACCGAGATCGGCAAGACCTACACCACCGCCGCCCTTGTCCGCCGGCTGCGCGGACAGGGCCGGCAGGTGCGGGCGCTGAAGCCGCTCGCCAGCGGTGTTCCGCCCCTCGACCATCCCGACTTCGCCGAGAGCGACACCGGCCGGCTGCTCGCCGCGCAGGGACTTCCCGTGACGCCCGAGACAGTGGCGGCCTGCTCGCCCTGGCGCTTCACCGCACCGCTGGCGCCCGACCTCGCCGCCGCCCGCGAGGGACGCCGCCTCACCCTGTCCGAGCTGGTCGGGTGGTGCGGCACGCGTCTGGCCGAGGCCGCGGACGACGAGATGGTGGTGATCGAGGGGGTCGGCGGGCTGATGAGCCCGATCACCGAGGCCGCGACCGGCCTCGACTGGCTGAAACGACAGGAGCTACCGGCCCTGCTCGTCTCCGGCAGCTACTTGGGCGCGATCAGTCACGCGCTGACCGCGGTCGAGACGCTGCGGGCACACGGCATTCCGCTCGTCGGGATCGTGGTCAGCGAGAGCGAGGGCGCGCCGACCTCCCCGGAGACGGTGGCCGGGCAGATCGCGCGGCATGCCGGCCTACCGGTCGGCTGTCTGCCTTGGGGTGGCGCCTTTCCGGACGGTTTCACCGGCCTCGACTGACGGCGCGGCGGTTCCGTCTTGCCGGGTGCTCCAGCGCCGGTCACCGTGGCGTCTTCCGCTGATCCCAACCTTGAGGGAGAGCATGAACGACCGTGCCGTCACCCCCGTGCTGATCGCCGCCCTCTTCAGCGTCGGCGCAGCGACGCCCGCCTATCCACAGGGGGATCCGGCGCGGCTCCCGGTGTCGTCATCGGTCAAGGCGGTCACGGTCACGCCGCTCTCGATTCTGCCGAAGGCGCCGCCGGAGGCCGGGGAGCGCGAGCTCTGCTCCCAGTTCGTCGTGACACCGCGCACGCCTGCGGGGCGGCAGGTGGCCGCGTCCGGCTGGGCGGTGACCGGCGAGGCGCGGGTCGGACGGTTTCAGGCGGTCAGCTTCGCGGGTCGCTTCACGCAAGGCACCAGCGGCTCCTGCGAGATCGCCGCCGGCAATGTCGGCCTGTTCGAGGGCGAGACGCTGCGGGCGGTCGTCTACACCCGCAGGGATGCGGCCCGCTCGATCGGCCGCGTCGTCCCCTTCGGCGCCGACGCCCTGCGCCTGTGGGACGGCGCCCTGCTCCCGCAGCCCCTGGCCGATCTGCATGCGGAGGGCGCGAGCGGGCTGAGCATCCTGCCGCTCGCCCCCCTCGAGGCGTTCTGCGACGGCCGAACGCTCGTCCCCAACGTCTACGGCCAGCCGGTCACCCGCGCGCGGGAGGCGTTGCGGCAGCTCGGATGGAAGCCGGTGAAGGGACCGCCGCCGGACCATCCGGCCTCCCGCGAGGCGGCATTGATCGCGCGCGGCGTCGTCGAGGTCGAAGCCTGCTCGGGCACCGGCTTCGGCTTCTGCAGCTACGGTTACGAGCGCCCGGAAGCGACGCTCTCGCTCGTGACCGTCGGCGATGCCGACGATCCGGCGGTGTCGAGCTACGATCCACGCTGCCGTCAGGGCGGCGGGACGACCCGGTGAAACGGTGATTACCGGCCGCGCGGTGCCTTCGGCTCGCGGGATTCTTGGATCTCCTCGGCCTTCTCCTCGTCGGTGTCGCTGCTGCGCTTGATCGTCTCGTCCGGCTTGGCGGCGAGGCCCTTCACGATGGCGACGAGGCGCTTGCACTCCTCCGGGAAGCCGTAGGATTCGAGCACGATCGCCGCGTCGCGGAGCGTCCGCAGGTCGCGCACGATCTGCGCGTTCTTGGCCTCCTGAAGCTCCCTCTTCGCCGCGATGGCCGGCTCCAGCCCCGTATCCTCGACATCGCATTCGGCTCGGGCTGCCGGCATCGCGGCGAGCATCAGGAAGGCGCAGGCGATCAGGCGACGCATGGTCACGTCTCGTTCCGTTCGGGGAGGGGCGGAAGTTCAGCCGCGGTCGCGCAGCAGGTCGTTGGTCACGGCCACGAGCTGCGCGGCGCGGTAGGGCTTGGGCATGAACACGGATTCGTTCACCGCCTCGGCCGCCGAGAGGCCGTCGCGGCCGCCGGAGGTATAGAGCACCGGCAGGCGCGGCAGGCTGCGCCGGGCGCTGCGGGCGAGTGCGATGCCGTTCGTGTTGCGGGCCAGATCGATATCGGTGAAGAGCAGGTCCACGTGCTCGCTCGACAGGATCGCCTCCGCCTCGTCCGCGTCGGCGGCGGTCAGCACCCGGTACCCTTCGTCGAGCAGCGCCTCGGCGGCCAGCTCGCAGACGAACGCCTCGTCCTCGACCACGAGAATCGTGTCGGCGTGCGGCGCCAGGGAGAACGGGGGCAGGACGGCAGGGGCGCAAGCGAAGGGGATCATGGCAGCACTCCAACTCACCCGCGCTCGGACAACGGTCGAGCTTGCGGATCGCCGGACCAACGGGGCCGTGAAGGACCCCGTTCACCGTGATTGCTTCGATTTGCGCGCATTTGGTAACCGATCGGTTAACCTTGACGGCAGGGAACAAGAACTGCATTCGCCCGCATCGGGCGCGACGATGCGCCTAACGCCTTGTTGGACGAGGCCAAGTTTGTCGCAGGCCGCGTCCTGCCCCGCGAAGAGCGCCTTAACGACCGTGTCCGCCCTGTGACCCGCCCCTGGCAGATCGTCTTCGGCATCGTGCTCACCGCGCTCGCCGGCTTCGTGGACGCGCTCGGCTTTATCCGGCTCGGCGGCCTCTACACCTCGCTCATGAGCGGGAACACGACACAGCTCGCCGTCGCGCTCGGCCATGGCCAGCCGCTCGGCGCGGTGCTGCCGGCGCTGCTGATCGCCGCCTTCCTCGTCGGCGCGGTCTCGGGTGGGGCCATCGCGGCCCTGTGCCCGCCGCGCTGGATCACGCCGGCGGTGCTCGGCCTGGAGGCTGCGGCGTTGAGCGCAGCGGTGGCGCTGGCGGCCGAGCACGCCCATGTCGGGGTCGCCTCGCTATTCCTGGCGCTCGCCATGGGCGGACAGAACGCGGTGCTCGCCCATGTCCAGGGCTTCCGCGCCGGAACCACCTTCGTCACGGGCGCACTGTTCGCGTTCGGCCAGAAGGCGGCGCTCGCCCTCGCCGGACGGGGGCCGCGGCTGGGCTGGGTCGGCGACGGGTCGGTCTGGCTCTCGCTCCTCGTCGGTGCGGTTGCCGGGACCTTCGCCCATATGCATCTCGGGATCGCGGCCCTGGCGATTCCCGCCATCATCACGGCCGGCTTATGCCTCGCCGCGAGCCTGTTCACCCTGGTCACCCGGCAGTCGCCGGTGACGCTGACCAAGATCTGAAGGAAGGCCCTCCGGCATGAGCGTCTCCGCTCCCTCCCTCACCGACCATGTCGCCGACATCGCGGCCGGCGCGCACGTCACCGCTGCCCGCTGGCTCAAGGGGACGCTCGCCCTGGCGCTCGCCGACGGCGGCGTGCTGCTGACCCGCGACGGCGCGAGCGAGACAGTTCCCGCCCACCCGGACAGCGGCATCCTCGTCGCGGCTGGCGATGGCACCCGGCTGGTGAGCGGGGGCGATGACGGCCGCATCGTCCTGACGGAGGCGGACGGGCGCTCGAGCGAGCTGGCGCGGGCCAAGGGCGGCGGCTGGATCGACGCGCTGGCGCTCCACGGCGACGGCTCGGTCGCCTACGCCTCGGGCCGCAAGGTCGTCGCCCGCGACGCCAAGGGCCGCGAGAAGACCTTCACGGCGCCTACCACCGCGCTGGGTCTCGCCTTCGCGCCGAAGGGGTACCGGCTGGCGGTGGCGCACTACAACGGCGTCAGCCTCTGGTACCCAAACCTCGAGACGCCGCCGGAATTCATCGAGTGGAAGGGCTCGCACCTCGACGTGACGTGGTCGCCCGACGGCCGCTTCGTCGTCTCGACCATGCAGGAGAACGCGCTGCACGGCTGGCGCCTCCAGCCCGATCGCGGCCACATGCGCATGTCGGGCTATCCGGCCAAGGTGCGCTCGCTCTCGTGGTCGTCCGACGGCAAGTGGCTCGCCACCAGCGGCGCCGAGGCCGCCATCGTCTGGCCGTTCGACTCGAAGGAAGGCCCCACCGGCAAGGCGCCGCGGGAATGCGGCGTGCGGCCGGCGCGGGTCTCGCAGGTCGCGTTCCATCCCAAGGCGCCGGTGCTGGCGATCGGCTACGAGGATGGCTGCGTGCTGCTGGTGCGCTTCACCGACGCCTCGGAACTTCTGGTGCGCCCGGCGGTGAAGGGCAGCGCGGTCTCGGCGCGCGCCTGGGACGCGACCGGAGCGCGCCTCGCCTTCGGCTGTGCCGACGGCCGAGCCGGCCTGCTCACCCTGCCGGCCTGACACCCCCGCCATGGCCCTGTTCGGACGCCGGCCGAAGCCCGACGCCGCCGCCCGGCGGCGGGTCGAGGCATGGCTGCGAAAGGCGGGCGGCTACGGCCTGGACACGGCGATGAGCGTGAGCGAGATCGTCTGCACCGACCCGTCCTGCCCCGGCACCGAGACCGTGGTCCTGCTGTTCCCGCCCGGCGAGAAGACGCGGGCGATCAAGATCGCCGGGGCGCTCGACGCCTTGAGCGAGGCGGATGTGGCGGCCGCTCTCGGGCAAGATTGAACCGCGACCCTCCCCCGGGCGGGCGGGTCGCCCTACAAACCGGCAGACACCGTCGAAGGAAGACCTTGATGTTCCGTGTCGTGCGAACGCTCGGCCTCGCCTTCGGACTGCTCGCCGCGGTCATCGCCGCGCAGGCGCCGGAATTCGCCCAGCAATATACCCAGCGCCTCGGCGGGGCGCGGGACGAACTGCGCCGCGCCATCGCCTCGCTCGATGCCGACGCCAGGGCCACCGGCCGCAGCCGCGAGGAGGCGCTGGCGCTGCTGCGCACCAACCCGGACGCCTTCATCGCCCGCCGCGGCGAGTCGGCCCGCACCGATGTCGAGCGGCTGAAGCGGCTTGAGGCGCAGAAGCTCGCGCTCGACACCGCGGCGAGCCCGCTCGGACGCCTCACCGTGATGGCGCGCGACCCCGACATGGACATCGCGCGGGCCGCCTATCGCGACTACCAGCCGGCGGTGCCGACGACGGCGGACGGCCTCGTCGCCGGCCTGCTCGGCTTCCTCGCCGCCTGGGGCGGCTGGCGCGTCACCAGCGATGTCGGCCGCCACCTCGCCCGCCGCCGTCGGCGCGCACGGCCGGAAACCACGCCAGTTTGACGCAAAACTTCGACTGATGCCCGGCGGGAGGTGTTGCAGCGCCTCTACAGCCCGGCCCACCCGCCTGCACTAGGTGTAGGCACGCGCCCGCACTCCGCAGGGGCGCCGGATCCGGTTCTCCCTCGATCATGCCGCGTCCCCCGAACACGACGGTCGATCCCGCCCTCGACGCGGCGGCGCTGCTGCGCCGCATCGGCTTCTTCGGCCTGTTCGTGGTGCTGCCGGTGGCCGCGCAGGTCTCGCGCCGCGCCACCGTGGTGCTCGCCCCGATCGCCGTCGTGCTGCTGATCACCGCGAGCGCGATCGACCAGCATCAGCGCGCCGTCGGTCCGGCCCTGAAGCGGCTGCTGACCGCGCCCTCCTTCCTGGCCGGCATGCTGGTGGTGTTCTGGTCGGGGCTGTCGCTGGTCTGGACCCCGTTTCCGGGACCCGCGAGCGAGCGGCTGGCCAACCTCGTCGCCACCGTGGTGATGACCCTGCTCGCCTATCTCGCGCTGCCCGACCGGATGCGCTCGGCCAACCTCTACCTGCTGCCGCTCGGCGTTGCCGCCGCCGCCATCGTCGCGATCCTGATCAATCTCGTCGGCGACGCGATGCTCAAGGACAATCCCGACGGCGACAGCGCCCTGGAGCGCGGCGCGGTCCTGCTGGCGCTGCTCGCATGGCCCGCCGTGGCTTGGCTGCGCTCGCGCCGCCGCGACCTGGGCTCCCTCGTCGTGGTCGTGCTCGTCGCGGGCGCGCTGCTGCTGGCGCCCGGCGTGACCGCGCTGTTCGCGCTGGCGATCGGGGCGCTTGCCTTCGCGCTGACCCATTGGCGCCTGTCGCTCGGCGTGCGGGTCACGGCGCTGGTCGCCGCGGGCCTGCTCGTGGTGGCGCCGCTGCTGCCGTTCCTCGCCCGCCCCATCGGCATCGCCCTGTTCGGTCCGGTTGCGCCCGGCGTGCTGGCGCTCAAGGCGTGGCAGAAGGTCGTCACCCAGGAGCCGGTGCGGCTGGTGACCGGCCACGGTCTCGAGACGGCCCTGCGCGGAAAGCTCTTCGGCATCCTGCCGATCAATGCGCCGACGACGATGCTGTTCGAATTCTGGTACGAACTCGGCATCGTCGGCGCCTTCGCCGCGGCGTTCGCCCTCTACGGTGCGGTCCACCGCGCCGGCCGCGATGCCACGGTGCTCGCGCCCTGCGCCATGGCGGCCTTCGCCACGGCGTTTGCCATCGGCTGCGTCGGCGTCGGCCTCACCACGATCTTGTGGCTGACGACGCTTTCGATGGCGATCCTCACCTTCGTGGCCATCGAGCGCGGGCAGTTCCGCTCCCGCCGGCCGAAGGTCGGGCTGATCCCGCGCCTGCCCGCGCGGGGCTGAGGACCGGGCGGGCCTTTTCTCACGCACGCGTTGTTTCGGCGTCATCGCGAGGCGTGGCCGAAGCCATCCGTTGCGCCGCTCTTTCCGCAGAGGCCGCGCCCTGGTTCGCTTCGGCCTCGCCTCGCGATGACGGCAGGCGCGGGGGGCGGGTGGACCGAGACGGCTTCAGCCCTCGATCGCGTCCGCTGCGGCCTCGATCCCGGCCATGTCGTCGTCCGAGAGGCCGAAATGGTGACCGATCTCGTGGACGAGGACGTGGGTGACGAGGTGGCCCAGCGTCTCGTCGTGCTCGGCCCAGTAGTCCAGCAGCGGCCGGCGGTAGAGCCAGACGGCGTTGGGCATCTGCCCCGTGGCGACCTCGCC
>JAGTAM010000144.1 GCA_023422485.1 Pseudomonadota bacterium
GCCCGGAGGCATGGCACCATCAGATCTTGAGATCGCGCTTCAGGCGCACGACCGCTCGGTCCAGGGCACCGAGGAAGGCGGAGCGGTCCTTCGGCGAGAACGGCTTCGGGCCGCCGGTGATGGCGCCGGCCTCCCGCAGATCCTGCATCAGATTGCGGGTAGCCAGCGCGAGGCCGACGGAGACATCCGTGAAGGCCTTGCCGTTGGGCGCCAGCGCGACCGCACCGGCCTTCACGCAGCGGCTCGCCAGCGGCACGTCGGCCGTGATGACGATGGCGCCGGGGCCCGCCCGTTCAGCGATCCAGTCGTCGGCCGCATCGAACGTGTCGCCGACGACGACGCGCTCGATCCAGGGTTCCCGCGGCAGGTTCAGGAAGCTGTTCGAGACGACGAAGACGTGGAGGCCGTAGCGGGCGGCGACGCGGTACACCTCGTCCTTCACCGGGCAGGCGTCGGCATCGACGTAGATCCTGATCATCGGCGTCGCCGCGCTCTCGCTCATGCCGCCCGCCGCGCCTCCAGCACGATCCGGGCCGCCGCCCGGCTCGGTTCCTCGTCGCCGTCGAGCCGCATCCGGCCGTCGATGCGGGCGAGCGCGTCGAGCTGGGTCCGCCGGGCGGGACCGCCGGCCAGCAGCGGCGCCAGCGTCCCGGCCAGCCGCTCCGGCGTGCAATCCGCCTGCACAAATTCCGGCATGGCGTTCTCGGACAGGATCAGGTTCGGCAGAACGATCGTCGGCACCTGGATCAGGCGCCGGGCGATCACCTCCTCGACCCGCGAGACCTTGTAGGCCACCACCATCGGCACGCCGGCGAGCGCGAGTTCGAGCGTCACGGTGCCGGAGGCGGCGAGCGCCGCCCGCGCCCGGCGGAAGGTGGCGTACTTGTCGGCTTCCCCGTGGACGACCCGCGGATGCCGCTCCCAGGCGGCGGCGAGCCGCTCGATCAGGGCGCGGTGCCGGCTCACCGCCGGCAGCTCGACCTCGAACGGGCCGACCCGCTGGCTCAGTTCGGCGACGGTGCGGCCGAAGACCGGCATCAGCCGCTCGATCTCTGAGCGGCGCGAGCCCGGCAGGACGGCGAGGACGGGCGGGCGCCCCTCGCGGATCGCGGCCTCCTCGGGGGAGGGGCGCAACTCGGCCAGACGCTCGATCAACGGATGGCCGACATAGGAGCAGGGCGGTCCGCCGAGGCGGCGATGCGCCTCCGGCTCGAAGGGAAGGAGGGCGAGCACATGGTCGATGAAGGGCACCATGCCCTTGGCCCGCCACGGCCGCCACGCCCAGACGCTCGGCGAGACGTAGTCGACGATCGGCAGATCCGGCAGGCGCTTGCGTACGCGGGTGGCCACGGCGTGGGTAAAGCCGGGACTGTCGATGATGACGAGCACGTCGGGCCGACCCGCCACGACGTCGTCCACCGTCTCGCGGATGCGCCGCAGAAGGGTGCGGGCGCGGGCGAGCACCGGCAGGTAGCCCATCACCGCCACGTCATCGATGGGGAAGAGCGAGCGGAACCCCTCCGCTTCCATCGCCTCGCCGCCGACGCCGCCGAGCGTCAGGGGCGCGGGCGAGAGCGCCCGCAGCGCCCGGATCAGCTTGGCGCCGAGCTGGTCGCCGGAATCCTCGCCCGCAACGAGCCAGATCCGTCGATGCGTCACGGGGCGACCTCCACGCCGATCAGGAACAGACCCGCGGCATCCGCGGCCGCCACCGTGCGATCGGTGTCGATCACCAGGGTATGGCCGGCGCCGATGGCGATGCCGGCACATCCCGCCTCCGCGGCGCGACGCACGGTGCGCGGGCCGATGGCCGGCAGGTCGATGCGTAGATCCTGGCCGAGCTTCGGCAGCTTGACGAGCACGGTTCCCTTGGCAGGCGTGCCGCGGCCGAAGGGTTTGCGGTTGAGTCCGCGGGCGCGGGCGAGCATGCGGTCCGTGCCCTCGGGTCCCTCGACGGCGATGACCCGCTCACCCGCGACCACGGCCGCCTGTCCCACATCGAACGGGCTCAAGGCCGCGAGCATCGCGCGTCCCGTGGCGATCGAGAGCGTCGCATCGGAATCCGGCTGGACACGGCCGAGGCGTCCGAGCCGGCCGAGCAGATCGGGAGCAACCTCATGGACGCCGAGCACCCGGTGCCCATTCTCCTCCAGGAGCGAGAGCACGGCCCGCAGCAGCCGGTCGTCGCCGCCTGCGAGGCTCTTCAGGATATCGCGGTTGCGCACCGCGTGCGCCGCGTTGAAGAGGGCCGCCGGGCTCGGACGGGTGACGCCGCCGGCCGGGACCACGGCGGCGGGCGCCCACTCCTTCAGGATGCGCAGGGTGCCGGGGATGTCGAGGAGATCAACCACCGCATCCGCGCGCCGCCGCATCGCCCGCTCGGTGAAGCCGCGAACGGCCAGGACCCGGAACGGCCGGCGCGCCCGGTCGAGGGAGGCCGCGACCAGTTCCGGCAGGTGGCCCGCGCCGGCCACCAGGGCGAGGGGCCGGGCGGGATCGATCACGGCCCGTCGCCTCAGGCCGCCGCGGCGACGGCGCGGGGCGTGCAGATCGAGCGCTTGCCGCCCGCGCGGATGAAGGAGAGGATTTCGTGGATCGCCGGATGGGTGTCGAACTCGGCCGCCACGTCCTCGACGCGCTCCATAAGGGTACCCTCCTGCGCGAAGAGCAGCCGGTAGGCGCGGCGGAGCGCGTGGATGTCCTC
>JAGTAM010000193.1 GCA_023422485.1 Pseudomonadota bacterium
GCAACGGCCAAATATTTTCCTGTCAGCGCTCGGGTCACGAGGGGTTACGTATGCGGTATCCAAAATTCCACTACGGGTAAGCCGGGCAGCCGTCCCGGTCCGCCAAAAGAAAAGTCGAGATCAGGGACGCTTCATGGCCGTTCAAGCCGCCGATCCATTGCCCACGACCGGTTCCTTTTCGACATCACGTGCCGACATGCCCTTCGGCGGGCGCTGGGGACAGCTCATCCTCGGTGTGCTGTGCATGTCGATGATCGCCAACCTGCAGTATGGCTGGACCCTGTTCGTCAATCCGATCAACGACAAGTACCAGTGGGGCAAGCCGGCGATCCAGGTCGCCTTCACGATCTTCGTCCTGACCGAGACCTGGCTCGTGCCGATCGAGGGCTGGTTCGTCGACAAGTACGGCCCGAAGGTCGTCACGCTGTTCGGCGGCGTGCTCTGCGCCGTCGGCTGGGCGATGAACTCGGTCGCCGACTCGCTGTGGTTCCTGTATCTGGCCGCCGCCATCAGCGGCATCGGCGCGGGTGCGGTCTACGGTACCTGCGTCGGCAACGCCCTGAAGTGGTTCCCCGATCGCCGCGGTCTCGCCGCCGGCCTCACCGCCGCCGGCTTCGGTGCCGGCTCGGCGCTGACCGTCATCCCGATTGCCGCGATGATCCGCGACAGCGGCTACGAGCAGACCTTCCTCGCCTTCGGCCTGGGCCAGGGCATCGTCGTGATGGTCGCCGCCCTGCTGCTCTCCTCGCCGAGCGCCGCCTACAAGGACCGGATGCTCGCCGGCCGCGTCTCCCCCAACGCCACGAGCCGTCGCCAGTATTCCTCCGCCGAGATGGTGCGCACGCCGATCTTCTGGCTGATGTACGCCATGTTCGTGATGATGGCCGCAGGCGGCCTGATGGCGACCGCCTCGCTCGCCCCCATCGCCAAGGACTTCCAGGTCGACTCGATTCCCGTCTCGCTGATGGGCCTGACCCTGCCGGCGCTCACTTTCGCGCTGACCATCGACCGGGTGCTCAACGGCGTGACCCGGCCGGTCTTCGGCTGGATCTCCGACCGGATCGGGCGTGAGAACACCATGTTCTTCGCCTTCATGATCGAGGGTGCGGGCATCCTGGCGCTCGGTATGTTCGCTCATTCGCCGATGGCCTTCGTGCTGCTCACCGGCCTCGTGTTCTTCGCCTGGGGCGAGATCTACTCGCTGTTCCCCTCGACCTGCGCCGACACCTACGGCGACAAGAACGCCACCGCCAATGCCGGCCTGCTCTACACCGCCAAGGGCACGGCCTCGCTGATGCTGCCCGCCTTCCTGGCGATCCAGACCGCGACCGGCTCCTGGCAGAACGTGTTCTACCTCGCCTCCGGCATGGCCTTCGTCGCCGGCTTCCTCGCGCTCTTCGTGCTGAAGCCGATGCGCGCCCGCTTCGTCGCCCGCAACCAGTGAGGAGCAAGCCCGTGACCCGCTGGATCGGCTTCACCCACAACGGCGAGTCCGGCTTCGGCCGGCTCGACGGCGAACGGATCGAGGTTTGTGAGGGCGACCTGTTCGGTGAGAACAGGCCGACGGGGCAGGTGCTGGCGCTCGCGGAAGTGAGCGTCGGCCTGCCTTGCCGGCCCTCGAAGATGATCGCCCTGTGGAACAATTTCGGGGCGCTCATGGAGAAGCAAGGCCTGTCCCGGCCCGAGGCGCCGCTGTTCCTGATCAAGCCCGCCAACACCTTCCGGCCCTCGGGTGCGGTGGTGGCCGTGCCGGAGGCGGCGGGACGGGGGCTCTACGAGGGCGAACTCGGCATCGTGATCGGAAAGACCGCTCGCGATCTCACCGAGGAGGAGGCCGCCGAGTCCGTGTTTGGCTACACCTGCGTGAACGACGTGACCTCCGCCGCGATCCTCAAGGCGGATGCGAGCTTCACGCAGTGGACCCGCGCCAAGGGCCTCGACGGCTTCGGCCCGTTCGGGCCCGTCATCGCCACCGGGCTCGATCCGGAGGCCTTGACCGTGCGGACCCTGGTGAATGGGCGCGAGCGGCAGAGTTTTCCGATCAGCGACATGCTGATCCCGGTCCCCCGGCTCGTGGCGCAGCTCTCGCAGGGGCTGACATTGGAGCCGGGCGACGTGATCGCCTGCGGTACCTCGGTCGGGTCGGGGCCGATCCCCAAGGGCGCCACGGTCGAGGTGGTGATCGAGGGTATCGGAACGCTCAGTAACCGTTTCGAGTAGGCGAAACTCAAGCAAAAGAGGGCTCCGTAGGCGGACGAAAACGGCTGGATCGGCGTTCTAGGAAACGACGAGACCAGGCTTGGCCAGCGGAGCGGTAACGGCAGCACGGGTAAGAGACATGAGCATCGCGATCGTCGGCGCCGGCGCTATCGGCGGATATCTCGGAGTCAGGCTGGCGGAGGCCGGCGAGGACGTGACCTTCATCGCCCGCTCGAACGCGGCGGCGATCCAGGCGGACGGCATGCGCCTGATCGAGGAGGACGGCACCGAGATCCACTCGAAGACCGTCAAGGCGACCCGCTCCATGCAGGAGGCGGGCGTTCACGAGGTCGTCCTGCTGACCGTGAAGGCGCATCAGGTCGGCGCCATCGCTGCCGATCTCAAGCACCTGATCGGCCCCGACACCGTCGTGGTGACGATGCAGAACGGCATCCCGTGGTGGTATTTCATGGGCGGCTACGGCGGCGAATATGCCGGCACGCGGCTGGAGAGCGCCGATCCCGGCGGGCTGATCGCCGACAACCTCGACCCCAAGCACGTCATCGGCTCGGTGGTCTATCCGGCGACCGTGCTGACCGATCCGGGCACCGTGAAGGTGATCGAGGGCAACCGCTTCGGTCTCGGCGAACTCGACGGCTCGAAGTCGGAGCGGGTGCTGGCTCTTTCCCAGCGTCTCGCCAAGGCCGGTTTCCGCGCGCCGGTCACCAGCGACATCCGCGCCGAGATCTGGCTCAAGCTGTGGGGTAACCTCAGCTTCAACCCGATCTCCGCGCTGACCCACGCGACGCTTGAGGATATCTGCCGCTTCCCCGACACGCGGGCGATCGCCGCCGAGATGATGCGGGAAGCCGAGATCATCGCCAACAAGCTCGGCGTCACCTTCCGCCTCGGCATCGAAAAGCGCATCGCCGGCGCCGAGAAGGTCGGCCCGCACAAGACCTCGATGCTGCAGGACGTCGAGGCCGGCCGCCCGATCGAGCTGGAAGCCCTCGTCGGCTCGGTGATCGAGCTCGGCCGCCTTACCGGCACGCCGACCCCGCATATCGACACCGTCTTCGCCCTGATGCGGCTCCTCGCCCAAAGTCTGGAGCGCGCGAACGGCCGCCTCGCGATCCAGGGAGCGTGACGATGCTGCTGCCCGAGACTTCCGCCCTTCCCCCCACCGACTCCAAGGAGGCCAGCGTGGCCGCGACGACTCTTCACGAGCTGATCCAGGCCGGCGCCGATGCGGCCCCCGCCCTATCGAGCCCCGGCGGCGTGCCGCTGACGTTCCAGGCGCTGCGCGCGCTCACCGAGCGGACGGTCGCCGACCTCAACGCCCGCGGCATCGGCCGCGGCGACCGGGTGGCGATCGTGCTGCCGAATGGCCCGGAGATGGCGACGGCCTTCATCGCGGTGGCCGCCGGCACGACCTCGGCGCCGCTCAACCCGAGCTACAAGGCCGACGAGTTCGAGTTCTACATGAGCGACCTCGGCGCCAAGCTGCTGCTGGTGGCCGAAGGCTCCGACTCGCCCGCCATCGCCGTCGCGGAGAAGCTCGGCGTGTCGGTGGCCCGGCTGCGGCCGACCCCGGAGGAGGGCGCCGGCAGCTTCACGCTGCACTTCGCCGATGACAACGCCGCACCGGCCGAGAAGGGCGGCCCGGCGAACTCGGACGAGATCGCGCTGGTGCTGCACACCTCCGGCACCACCTCGCGGCCGAAGATCGTGCCGCTGACGCAGGGCAATGTCTGCGCCTCGGCCCGCAACATCCGCACCGCGCTCGCCTTCACGGCGGAGGATCGCGGCCTCAACATCATGCCGCTGTTCCACATCCACGGCCTGATCGCCGGCATCCTCGCCCCGCTCTCGGCGGGCGGGCAGGTCTCCTGCACGCCGGGCTTCAACGCGCTGAAGTTCTTCGGCTGGATGGATGAGGTGCACCCCACTTGGTACACCGGCGTGCCGACCATGCATCAGGCGATCCTGGGCCGGGCCGCGCGCAACGCCGAGATCATCGCCCGCAACCCGCTGCGCTTCATCCGCTCCTCGTCCTCCTCCCTGCCGCCGCAGGTGATGAAGGAACTGGAGGAGACCTTCGGTGCCCCCGTCATCGAGGCCTACGGCATGACGGAAGCCGCGCACCAGATGGCCTCGAACCCGCTGCCGCCGAAGCCTCACTACGCGGGCTCCGTCGGCCTCGCGGCCGGTGCCGAGATCGCGGTGGTCGATATGGACGGCGAGCCGCTGCCGGCGGGCGAGACCGGCGAGATCGTCATCCGCGGCGACAACGTGATGAAGGGCTACGAGAACAACGAGAAGGCCAATGCCGAGGCCTTCACCCGGCAGGGCTGGTTCCGCACCGGCGACCAGGGCGTGCTGTCGCCCGAGGGCTATCTCTCGATCACCGGGCGGCTGAAGGAGATCATCAACCGTGGCGGCGAGAAGATCTCGCCGCGCGAGGTCGACGAGGTTCTGATGGACCACCCGGCGGTGTCGCAATGCGTCACCTTCGCGGTGCCGCACGACAAGCTCGGCGAGGACGTCGCCGCCGCGATCGTGCTGCGCGAGGACGCCGAGGCGGTGGAGAAGGAGATCCGCGCCTTCGCCTCCGAGCGTCTGGCCGCCTTCAAGGTGCCGGCCAAGATCCTGATCCTCGACGAGATCCCCAAGGGCGCGACCGGCAAGCTCCAGCGCATCGGTCTGGCGCAGAAGCTCGGGCTGGCCTGAAGCCGCTGCGCGATCCAGGCATTCTCGCGGTGCCTGGATCGCTTCGCTGACGCTCGTGAGACGGTGGCGACGTAGCGCTCATTGCAAGGCGAAGCCGGGTGATCCAGCCGCGGGACGCTGCGGAATGAGGCCTCCTCGAACGAAGGAAGGGCC
>JAGTAM010000286.1 GCA_023422485.1 Pseudomonadota bacterium
GGTCCGCTCGGCCGCGCTGAGGATGCCGGCCGCCGCGGGCTCGGGCCGGAGGGCGAGATCGCGGAAGTGGGTGGCGAGGATCAGGCCGTCGCCGGGTGGGGCGTCAGCCTCGAGCGCCAGGATGCCGACGGGTCCCTCGCGCGCGCCCGCTTCGAGGCCGGCGAGCGCCCAGGTCACGAGCCGCACGCCTTCGGGTCCGGCGACATGCAGGGGAACCGGCAGCGAGGGCGGCAGGGGGAAGCGGAGCACCAAGGCGCCGGGCGCGGCCTCGATCAGGCGGCCGGGGACGGGCTCCTCCACCGGCCGCGACATCGCAGCGGCGCTCATGCCGTCACGTCGGCGGCTGGGGAGACCTTCGGACCTCCCAACCTCATCCTCAAGTGCCGCGAAGTGGCCTCGGAGGATCCTCCAGGGATCGCGCGGACGCTTGAGGATCCTTCGAGGCCCGCTCGCGCGGGCACCTCAGGATGAGGAGAGAGGATGGGAATTCCTGATGTCATCGACGCCGCGCCGCTTACGCCTGCGCCAGCGCCGAGAGGATCCGCGCCCAGGAACGCGTGCCCTTGTGGAAGCTCGTCAGCTCGTACTTCTCGTTGGGCGAGTGGATGCGGTCGTCGTCGAGTCCGAAACCGATCAGCAGGGTGTCGAGCCCGAGGATGCGCTTGAAGTCGCCGACGATCGGGATCGAGCCGCCGGCTCCCACCGCCACAGCCTCGCGGCCCCACTCGGCCGAGAGCGCGGCCTGCGCCGCGGCGAGTTGCGGCATGTCGTAGGGCAGCGCCACCGCCCGCGAGCCCTTGTAGCAGATCACCTCGACCGAGCAGTCGGCGGGCACGCGCGCGCGGACGAAGGCCTCGAAGGTCTTCGAGAGCTGCTCCGGGTCCTGATCGTCCACGAGGCGGAACGAGACTTTCGCCGAGGCCTGGGAGGCGATGACGGTTTTGGTGCCCTCGCCGGTGTAGCCGCCGATGATGCCATTGACGTCGCAGGCCGGGCGCGACTGGATCAGCTCGATCGGCAGGCGCCCGCGCTCGCCCGACGGCTCCTTGAGGCCGATCGGCCCCAGGAACTTCTCGGGCGTCAGGCCGAGCCCGCGCCACTGCTCCAGAAGCTCGGGCGGGGGCTCGCGCACGCCGTCGTAGAAGCCCGGCAAGGTGACGCGGCCGTCTGCATCGTGCAGGTCGGCGATGATCCGCGACAGCACGTGGATCGGGTTCGCCGCGGCGCCGCCGAAGAAGCCGGAATGGAGGTCGCGGTCGGCGCAGGTGACCTTGACCTCGTAATAGGCGAGCCCGCGCAGCGAGGTGGTGATCTGCGGGGTCTCGCGGTCCCACATGCCGGTGTCGCAGACGAGCGCCACATCCGCCTTGAGCCGGTCGCGGTTGGCCTCGACCCATTCGGGCAGGCCCTGCGAGCCGTTCTCCTCGGCCCCCTCGATCAGGATGGTGACGCCGACCGGTAGGTCGCCGGTCATGGCGAGATGCGCCCGGCAGGCCTCGACGAAGGTCATCACCTGGCCCTTGTCGTCGGAGGCGCCGCGGGCGACGATTCTTTTCGAACCGCCCGTCTCGTCGATGCGCGGCTCGAAGGGCGGCGTCGTCCAGAGGCTTTCAGGATCGACAGGTTGCACGTCGTAATGGCCGTAGAACAGCACGTGCGGCGCCCCCGGCTTCGGGCGGTGCGCCAGCACGACGGGATGCAGCGAGGTCTCTTCGACGCTGGTCTCGAAGCCGAGCGCGGTGAGGTTGCCTTCGAGCCACCGCGCCGCCTCGCGGCAATGGCCGGCATAGGCGGAATCCGTCGAGATCGAGGGAATGCGCAGCCACGCGAACAGCCGCTCCAGGCTGTTGTCCAGATCGCGGTCGATGTCGTTGAGAACGGGGTCGAGTGCGTCGGGCATGGCGGCTCCTCGAAGTCGGCGAGCGCGAAGGGTTAGCCGAGCTTCGCGCTCCGCGTAACCCCGCCCGGCCGCGAAGCCTCCGCGCGCCTCTCCGGTCCGTGATCGGACCGTGCCGGCCCCATCACAGGGGCCAGCGGAACAGGGCCACCTTGGAATGGTTATCGACACGACCCGGTGCGGGCCCCCGAGCCTGCGCCCTTTCAAGACGTGCTCCCCGTCCGGCCCTCGCGATACCGTCCGTGTCGCGTCTCGTCCGTTCGGGGGCCGCGCCTCATCACGGATGTCACCATGCTCATCGACAGCGGTTCGCCCGGGGCCGTCGGGACAATCGGCATCACGCTCACCATCAACGGCGAGCGGCGCGCGCTTCAGGTGGCCCCCTGGACGACGCTGCTCGACCTCCTGCGCGAGCGCCTCGACCTCACCGGCACCAAGAAGGGGTGCGACCACGGCCAGTGCGGCGCCTGCACCGTGCTGGTGAACGGCACCCGCATCAATTCCTGCCTCACGCTCGCCGTGATGAAGGACGGCGCCGAGATCACCACCGTCGAAGGGCTCGCCGGCCTTGCCCAGCGCGAGGGAAAGAACAGCCTGCACCCGATCCAGGAAGCCTTCGTCGAGCACGACGCGTTCCAGTGCGGCTACTGCACCCCGGGCCAGCTCTGCTCCTCGGTCGGCCTGATGAACGAGGGCCACGCCAAGACCCGCGACGAAATCCGCGAGGCGATGAGCGGCAACATCTGCCGCTGCGGCGCCTACACCAACATCGTCGACGCGATCGAAGAGGTGATGCAGCAGGGAGGCGCCCGATGAACCGCTTCGATTACGTCCGTCCCAATACGGTGGCGGAGGCGGTGCAAGCGCTGGGCAGCGACCCGGCGGCCCGGTTCATTGCGGGGGGCACCAACCTCATCGACCTGATGAAGTACGATGTCGAGCGGCCGGGCAAGCTCATCGACATCACCCGTCTGCCGCTCGATCAGATCGAGGAGCGCGACGGCGGCCTCCGCATCGGTGCGCTGGTCACCAACGCGACGCTCGCCTACGACGCCCGCATCCGCGAGCGCTACCCGCTCTTGTCGGATGCGATCCTGGCCGGCGCCTCGGCGCAGCTGCGCAACGCGGCGACCACCGGCGGCAATCTGCTGCAGCGCACCCGCTGCTACTACTTCTACGATACGGCCACGCCCTGCAACAAGCGCGAGCCCGGCACCGGCTGCTCGGCCATCGGCGGCGTCGACCGCATCCACGCGATCCTTGGCACCAGTGAGCACTGTATCGCCACCCACCCCTCCGACATGTGCGTCGCGCTCGCCGCGCTGGAGGCGACGGTGCAGGTCAGCGGGCCGCAGGGCGATCGTTCAATCCCCTTTGCGGACTTCCACCGCCTGCCGGGCGACGCGCCGCAAAAGGACACCACCCTCGCGCCCGGCGAGATCATCGTCGCCATCGACCTGCCGGCCAAGGGCTTTGCCGGCAAGCATCACACCTACCTGAAGCTGCGCGACCGGCTCTCCTACTCTTTCGCGATGGTCTCGGTCGCCGCCGCGCA
>JAGTAM010000290.1 GCA_023422485.1 Pseudomonadota bacterium
GGGCCGGTGCCGAACCGTCGGCGGCGGGCGCGGCGCCCGCTCGCTGCAGCGCCTCGTCGGCGCGTTCCGTCGCGGCCTTGGCCGCCGCCTCCGCCCGGGCGATCGCGTCGGGCAGGGGCTTGAGAGCCTGTTCGTTGGCGGCAAGCCGCTTGTCGAGGCCGGCCACCGCATCCTTGGTGGCAAGACCCGCGACCGTCTGGTCGAGTGTGGCCAGCCGCGGATCGGCTCCGCGCTGGTAGGTGGTGACTCCGTAGAGCAGACCGGCGCCGATCAGGCCGCCGAGCAGACCCGAAGCGGCGACCGAACCGAAGCCGGGACCGCTGCGGGCCGGCGCGGACGGCGCCTTGGGGGCTTCACCGGACGGCGATTTGGGCGAGGCGGAGGAACCCGGCCCCTCCTTGGCGGCGTCGGGCTTTGAACCCGGTTTGGCTGCGTCCACCGGGTCGGAGAGGCGCTTGGCCTTCAGGTCGAGGATCGGACCTTCGGTCAGCGAGGCCGTTTCCGTCACCCGGGTGGCACTTGGCGCCATGCCGGGCTTCGGGTCAGGCTTGGCGTCCTGCGACTTCGGGTCTTGCAGCTTCGAGTCTTGCGGCTTCGAGTCTTGCGACTTCAGGTCTTGGGGCTTGGCGTTTCCGGAAGGCGGAACCTCCGGCTTCACGGCGCTGCTGCCAGTGGCGCCGGCCTTGGCGGGCGCCTCCGGTTTCACATCGGCGGGCTTGGTCGCGGCCGCGCTCGGCGGTACGGCGCTGCTTCCGGTCGGACCCGGCTTCAACGGTGCGCTGCCCCCCATCGGGTTCGAGCCCGTGGGGGTGGGGGCGGCCGGTGATGCGGAGCCGGTGGACGGCTTTCCCGGCTCGGCCGGTTTGCCCGAAACGGTCGATCCTGCGGCCCCAGCCGAGCCGGCGGACGGAATGGCGCTGATGCCCGTCGGCCCCGCCTTCAACGGCGCGTCCGCCTTGGCGTCCTGCGGACGGCCCGAGGCGCCCGTCGGCCCGCTGCCGGAGAGGGCGCTGCTGCCGGTCGGACCGGGCTTGGCCGGTTCCGAGGCGTTCGGCCCCGACTTGGTCGAGTCGGGCTTCGCGGAGGCGGCGGTCGCGGAAGGTTCGGCCGGCTTGCCCGTCACCTTGGGATCGGCAGGCCGTGACGAATCCCTCGTCGAATCCTTGGCCGGCTCCTTGCCTTGCTCGGAAGCCTTGCCTTGCTCGAGAGACTTGGAACCGTCCCTGGGGCCGTCCTTGGGTGAAGTCACGGGCGTTCGCTCCATTCAGCCGCCGCACCGGCGCAGTTTGCTCCCATAGAAGAGCGAAACCGCGCCGTCATCCATTGGAGCCGCTTCCGGGCTCCTTCTCCGACGCTTCGTTAAGGTCTGCCGTCCGCATCGGCCCGCAGGGGGGCGACGAGGGCGATCAGTCCGAAGCCGCGAGACCGGCCAGAAGAGCCTCCTCGCTCGGGCGCGCCGCCACAAAATGGGCCGCAATGCCGAGCTCGACCAGTCCCGCGGCCACGTCCGGGGACAGGCAGTAATGCGCCAGCGCCCGAAACGCTCCGCTCAGACCCGCCTCTCGGCATAGCCGCTCGGCGATTTCAGCGCTCCTTCGTGAAAAATGCAGGGCCGCCGTGACCGGCAGTGCGTCGTCGCGGCCCGCGAGCGCCTGCGCCACCGATCCGGGGAGGGTCGCCTCGGCCAGGGCGGCGTAGGCGGTCCAGGTCGTGACACGGTAGCCCTCGGCCGTCAGGCTCGCGGCCGGTTCCGGCTTGCGGTCTTCGCCCGCGGCGTGGAGGAGGGCGCCGCCCGGCCTGACATGCGCCGCGACCAGCCGGGCGAGGTCGGCGGCGTCCCCGTCGGCACAGAGCACGGATCGCAGACCCATCCGCTCGGCTCGCTCGGCGGTGCGGCGGCCGACGGCGAAGACCGGCGCGGCGGGAAAGTCCGCCCCGGCGAGCGGCGCGGCGGCGTTGGCGCTCGTGAGGATCAACCCATCGAACCGGCCGGCGGGCGGTGGTTCGCCGCCCGGCCCGATCCGAAGTACGGGCGCCACGAGCGCCGCGTGGCCGAGTTCTGCCAGCCGCCGCGCCGTGCGTCCCGCGCCCGGCTCGGGCCGCGACACCCAGATCCGCATGCGTTCGTCTCCCCTCACGCCGTTTACTCACGCCATCCACAGCGTCCGTCGGCGTTGAGCCTCACCTGTATCCGTCGGCGGTTTCGTCGTAGACGTGTCTTCGCAGATGCGTCTTCGCGAGCGGCCGGACCCGGCTCTTGCGAGACATGGAGTAGGCGGGCCGGCCCCCGGCGCGCAACGGTGCGTGGACGTCAGCGTGACCCTCATGAAGATCCTCGGCATCGAGACCACCTGCGACGAGACCGCTGCCGCCGTCGTGACGCTCGGTGAAGGCGAGCGCGGCGAGATCCTCGCCAACGAGGTGCTGAGTCAGATCGCCGAGCACGCGGCCTATGGCGGCGTCGTGCCCGAGATCGCCGCCCGCGCCCATGTCGAGGTGCTCGATCGCCTGATCGCCCGGGCGCTCCAACGGGCGGGGACGAGCCTGGAGGAGATCGATGGGATTGCGGTCGCCGCTGGGCCCGGCCTGATCGGCGGCGTGCTGATCGGCCTCGTGACGGCCAAGACTCTCTCCCTCGTCGCGCGCAAGCCGCTTCTGGCGGTCAACCATCTGGAGGCTCACGCGCTGACGCCGCGGCTCACCGACGGGCTCGCCTTTCCCTACCTCCTGCTGCTCGCCTCCGGCGGGCACACGCAGCTCGTCGCGGTGAAGGGGGTGGGCGACTACGTCCGGCTCGGCACCACCATCGACGATGCGATCGGCGAGGCCTTCGACAAGGTCGCCAAGCTCTTAGGCCTCGGCTATCCCGGCGGCCCCGAGGTGGAGCGGCAGGCGCAGAGCGGGAATCCCGAGCGCTTCGCGCTGCCGCGGCCGATGCTGGGACGGCGGCAGGCGGACTTCTCGCTCTCGGGCCTCAAGACCGCGCTGCGCATCGAGGCGGAGCGGCTCGAACCGCTCGCCTCGCAGGACGTGGCGGATCTCTGCGCCAGCTTCCAGGCGGCGGTGGTGGACGTGGTGGTGGACCGCGTGCGCGTGGCGCTACGCGCCTTCGCCGGCGTCGCCGGGCATCCGACGGCTCTGGTCGCCGCGGGCGGCGTGGCCGCCAACGGGGCGATCCGCCGGGCTCTCGCCGCGCAGGCGGGGGAGGTGGGCCTGAGCTTCGTCGCCCCGCCGCTTCCGCTGTGCGGCGACAACGGGGCGATGATCGCCTGGGCCGGGCTTGAGCGCCTGCGCCTCGGCCTCGTGGACGACCTCACCGTGCCGGCCCGCGCCCGCTGGCCCTTCGCCGAGGCCGCGCCGGCCGCTTGAGACCGCCCGTCTGAGATCAGGCGAGCGCGCGGGCGGAGGCGGTCACCTTCTGCACGGACAGATCGACTTCGCCCGCCGCATAGGCGATGCCGTCGGCGTTGCGGCGGACGGCATCCACGCTGCGCGCGGCGGTCTGCATGTTGGTCGCGATCTCCTGCGTGACGGCCGCCTGCTCGGTGACGGCCGAAGACACGCTCATCGAGATCTCGCTGAGTTCCGTGATGGTCGAGACGATGGCGCGGATCGCCTCGACGGCCCGGGCCGAGGAATCCTGCACGGCAGCGATCTGCTGGCCGATATCTTCGGTGGCACGCGAGGATTGGCTGGCCAGCGCCTTCACCTCGGTGGCGACGACGGCGAAGCCGCGGCCGGCCGCACCGGCGCGGGCCGCCTCGATGGTGGCGTTCAGCGCCAGCAGGTTCGTCTGGTCGGCGATCGAGCGGATCACGGAGACGACCTCTCCGATGCGCTCGGCCGTGGCGGTCAGCCCGCTGACGATGCCACCCGCCTCCTCGGCGCGGGTCACGGCCGCATCGGCGGCGGTCTTCGCCTGCGAGGCGTGGCGGCTCAACTCCGAGATCGAGGCCGCGAACTCCTCGGCCCCTGCGGCGACGGACTGGACGTTGTCGGAGGTGACGGCGACGGCGGTCGCCGTCTCGCTGGCCTGACGGCTGACACTCGACATCGCACCGGTAATGGTGCCGAGATCGGTCTCGATGGCGCGCTGCCCGTTGGCGCGCCGCAGGCGGTCGGCGACCGCCTGGGTCACGTCGCTGGCGAACTTCACCACCGCGCAGGGGCGCCCCTCTCGGTCGAGGACCGGATTGTAGCTGCCGTAGATCCAGACCGTCCGCCCGCCCTTGGCGAAGCGCTGAAACTCTCCGGACTGATAGGTGCCGTTCGCGAGCGACTTCCAGAAATCGGCATAGGCGGCGTCCTTGGCCTCCTCGGGATCGACGAACAGGCTGTGATGGCGGCCGCGGATCTCGTCGAGCCGGTACCCCATCGCGTTGAGGAAGTTCTCGTTGGCATCCGTGATCGTGCCATCGAGGCTGAAATGAATCACGGCCTGGGACCGGTTGATCGCGGCGATCTGCCCTTCGTAACCCGCGTTGCGCTCGGTCTGGGCGGTGATATCGGTGGCGAACTTCACCACTTTGTAGGGACGTCCGCGCCGGTCGAGGATCGGATTGTAGGAGGCCTGGATCCAGATCGTACGGCCGTCCTTGGCGATCCGTCGGAATTCGCGGGCCTGAAATTCGCCGCGGCGAAGCGGATTCCAGAACGCCTTGTATTCCGGGCTTTCGCGCTGTTCCGGCGGCATGAACATCGCGTGCGGGCGACCGCGCACCTCGTCGAGGGTGTAGCCGACGAGACCGAGGAAGTTGGCGTTCGCGTGCGTAACGAGGCCGTCCAACGTGAATTCGATGCGTCCTTGGGCGCGATCGACGGCCGCCAGAATCGAATCCTGCTCAGATTGGAAGATCGCCACGGCAGACAGTTCCAGGCATCACGTGTTTCGGAATATTGTTTTCTCAACATGCTTCTAATCAAAAGTTAATTTTGTCGGATTTGGGCAATATATGCCAACCTGAGTTTGTTTTACCGGTGACAATCGCACGCATCTGAAAAATCAATATATCCAAAGAATTATTATAGGCAAATAGTTTTCATACCGAAATCGACCATCAGTAAAAAAGGGTCTCGCACTTGAAATGGAATGAGCTGCCGGTATCGAATTCGCGCGGCTGGAGAGAGAAGGCGCCGCCTTTGTCCGGGACTGACGGATAAAAATTTCCTGGTCTCGGATCCGTTGAAAATCGCTTTGGTCCGTTAATGCCGCGACTTCCCCGTCCCGAGAAGCGTTGCCTTCGAAGTCGCGAGAGAGCGGTTCGGCGGTATGGTGCCTCCATCATCGAACGATCCCGGATCGGCGCTCGCTCTTCCGCCGACAGGCCGTTATCGCGAAGCTGAAGAGGCGGGGCAGGTCCGCAGCTTGGCTGTAATGGGCAAGGCGCGCACCCAGTTCCCGCAATCCGGTTCCCGGTGGAGGCAGACATGAAGTCAGGCACGCAGCGGCGGGACGAGAGCGTCGCGGTCATCGGCGGCGGATCCTGGGGGACGGCTCTGGCGAACGCCGCGGCCGCAGCGGGGCGCGAGGTCACGCTCTGGATGCGTGATCCCGAGGCCGCCGCGCGGATGGAACGGGATCGTGCCAACGAGCGCTACCTGCCCGGTGTCGCGCTGCATCCGGGCGTGCGGGCCACCGCGGAGGCCGCCGCGCT